>NZ_SFBZ01000001.1:0-9865 GCF_007095495.1 Microcystis sp. M_QC_C_20170808_M9Col
TAGGAAATCGGTGCCCAAGAGTAGATCCGTGTCGAAGAGGTAGGTGTCGTTATCAGCCCCACCATCGAGGATGTCATTATCAGCCCCACCATCTAAGGTGTCATTACCTGAACCACCTTGAATATTGTCGCTGCCCCCATTACCTAGAAGGCTATCGCTGCCCCCATTACCAAAGATTAAATCATTACCAGCGCCGCCGTCAGAAGTGTCACTACCGTTATCAAGAACGATATTATCGGCGATGCCAGTACCGTTAGTTGTGTTATTGTCGAGGAGATTGCCGTCAAATATATCGGAAAAAATCGGGTTAGCCATTGTCTTTCTTTTGTCCTAAGTACAACTAGACCAATCAACTCGCTTGGATTGTGCGAGCTAACTGTATTTGGGTGGAACGAAAGCTAGGGAACAATAAAAAAATTAAATTGGCTCAAGGTCACTTTACCTTAATCTTGCGACTGATTAAAGATAAAGAATTGAGGACGCATTACCGCCTCTCCACCCAGCCCTAGAGATGGAAACATCTAGATTATGAAAGGGAACAACTCACACAACAGGCAATAGTGGAGAGAACCTTGTCTATTAGATGGCAGAGCAACACCAGCATTATACAGCAAAGAATAGCCAAAAAGTAATTAGCAAAATAAATCTTAACATTGCCTGAGTTCGGGTTAAACAGATTATCGCCACCCATGAAAATATTCTGATTGACGAATTTGCCTTATTTCTGAACTTCCCCCCTATAAATATAGTAGCTATGGCTAAAAGTCTTACAGAGCTTGAGCTAAAGCAATGTAATACCAATAAACTACTCTAGATACAGTCAACGGTACAGCCATACTTACCACTTCCCACTGACAGAAGAGGGCTATAATTAATCTTAATAGACAGTCGATCGAGAGCAACAATATGTTAAATGCAGTGGAATTTAAAGCCAAAATCAAACAAGGTATTATCGAAATTCCCGAAGAATACCAACAGGACTTGAGGGAAGACAGCGAAGTTCAAGTTATTGTGATCAAACAAAATAAAAAAATATCAACCACTGGAATCATTGCCCAATTAACTCAAAACCCCGTTGCTGTTAAAGGTATTCGTCAATTAAATCGGGAAGAAATTCATCAGCTATAATTATGACCAATTCTCTTTATTTTTGTGATTCTAATATCTGGCTATACCGTCTTTTAATAGACCCAGAGTGTAACGATGCTGAAGAAATGCGAAAACACAATCTAGCGACCGCTTTAACTAGCAGGGAAAATATCTTAATCAGTACGCAAATTATTAATGAAGTTTGCGCTGTTTTATCCAAAAAAGCTAAAATAAGTGAAATTCAAATTAGACAAATTATCCAAGAATTTTACGATGGATGTGTTGTTATTCAACTTGATCGCAATATTATTTTAAGAGCCTCTGAACTCCGCACTCAATACAGTTTTTCTTTTTGGGATAGTTTAATTGTAGCTAGTGCCTTAGCATCCGATGCTAGTATTCTTTACTCTGAAGATATGCAGGATGGGTTAATAATATCCAATCAACTAACTTTAATTAATCCTTTTCGATCGAGTTGATTATCAGTGTGATATTATTAAATTACTCATTTAATCAATAGTGATGAATAGGCAACAAAAGCGAGTTTTATCCCTATTTTCTGGCTGCGGGGGAATGGACTTAGGATTAGAGGGAGGTTTTTGGGTACACCAAGACTGTGTTAATGAAAATATTCATCGAGATTGGATAGTAGAAAGACGGGAACCATGGCTAAAACTACCGCGCACTACTTTTGAAACTGTCTTTGCTAATGATATAACTAAAGCTGCCCATAATGCTTGGATTCCCTACTTTGAAAAAAGGGGTAAAAAGAATGTATTTCACTTGGGTAGTATTGTAGATTTAGTCAAACAAGCAGAAAAAGGAGAGTTCCAGTTTCCCAGTAATATCGATGTAGTAACGGGAGGTTTTCCCTGTCAAGATTTTAGTGTTTCAGGAAAAAGAAAGGGGTTTAATTCTCACAAAAGTCACAGGGGTAAACTGCTAGACGAGAGTGAAGATAGTTTTCAGGACAATCGCGGGAAACTCTATTATTGGATGAAAAGAGTTATTGAATTAACCTTACCTAAAGTTTTTATTGCTGAAAATGTCAAAGGTTTAATCTCCTTGGCTAATGTTAAAGATATAATTGAAGATGATTTTAGTGCCATTGGTAAAGATGGATATATAGTTATCCCTAAACTTCTCTTTGCTCCCGATTATGGAATTCCCCAAACTAGGGAAAGAATTATCTTTATCGGTTTAAATAAAACCTATTTAAAAGCGACAGCGATAGGACATCTAGAAAATAATGATATTTTTCCGCATCCAACCCATAAAGTTATTAAGCATCAATTAAATCTGTTTGAGTCAATATATCCTCTTAAAACTTACAGTACAGTGGGTCAGATATTATCAGGTTTAGCTGAACCGGAAGATGAGTTATTTGACCTCTCACAAAAAAGCTATTCAAAAGCTAAACATTATGGTAAAACTCAGGGACAAATCGAGGTTAATTTACAGGGTTTAAGTCCGACTATTCGCTCGGAACATCACGGTAATATTGAATTTAGGAGATTATCTTTAGAATTAGGGGGAAAGATAGTTAATGAGTTAGAAGCAGGGTTAAAAATGAGACGTTTAACTGTGCGGGAATGTGCGAGAATACAGACTTTTCCCGATGATTTTCAATTTGTGCGTCCACAAAATAAGGGAGATGAAAAATATTCACTTTCGGCTACGGATGGTTACAAACTAATTGGTAATGCTGTCCCACCCTTGCTTGCTTACCACATTGCTAGACACCTAGAACATCAATGGGATTATTTGTTTGAAGATATTTATTCAGTCAGCAAAAATTTATGTGTAGCATTGCCTTAATAATTGGGTGCATCTCATTTTTATAAATCTACTAAGTTGGGGTTTTTAAAGGGAACCTCTCTTTGAAAATTGGGCGTTACTTTCGATTTTATGACTCAATCCAAGCTTTTGGGGGGTAGAACCCCCCAAACCCCTCGCGCATTTGCTTTTCGGTGAGATGCTTACACGCAGTTGTTAATATACTTGTACCAATTTAAGATTCACCAATAATTGCTGATTGTCGCTATTTCTGCAAATGTGAGATGCAACCTTAATAATTTCTGCTAATAATGTTTCTATACTTGCCATGGTTTACTAATCCTAAATTGAGAAAACAAATTATAATCTTTTTAGCAAAACTACAGCCCGCATGGGTTACGCTACCGCTAACCCATCCTACAAATAATTGTGCCTCCCTACTTAATTGGGCATCAACTCCTCAAAATCACAACTTGACACCTCACCCTTAAGATAACTGCCATAACCTGAGTTCGGAATCAGGGAAAACGGCAAAATTTCCCTAACCCGAACTCACCTTGATTACAAAACCTTATGGGTATGAGAATGTTGTTTGACGTTATCCTCCGTCCGCACCACATGAACAGCATTCAAGATGCGTTTTTTCTCTAGGGAAAAGTTTAAATCGTCTTTTTGGCTGCCCAAGGGGATTAACCCTTGCAGGTGGGGTTGATTTTTATAGGTGCGAGTGGCCGCAATCGCCCTTTCGACAAAATTCTCGCATAATTGGGCATTATCGGGGAAATTACTGGGTATTTGAGGATTATCGTCCTGAAAAACCTCTCCTAAAGCCATGGCGCGGGCAAATTCGTAGGAAGTGGGAATTCCTTTGACAATTGCCTCTAGGGCCGCCGAGGGAATCGGTTCTAACACCGCCACTTTTTCTAATTCTCCCTCCTGTTTGAGAAAACAAATCGCTAAACCGAATACACAATAATCATCTTTTGTCAAGTCAGAAATGTTTAAGAATTGTGTCGCTGTGGCCATTATTTTGATCCTGAGTCGCTCTTTATTTAATCTTGGGGGCGATGAGCGATCGAATCAAGGTTTTTATTAAGAGATATGAAGGAGAAAAATTTAGCTGGGTTGGGCGGCGCTAACGCATCCCCAGACGGAAAAAACTGAGAACTGTTAGACTAGAAACCAGCAGATTAACTGATAAACGAGCTTTATGTCACCCACTCTACTCATCTCCAAAGAACTCCCCACCCTGAAATATAATCCTAGTCTGGAGCGCTTTGATAGCTCTTGGGCGGCTCCTTTGTCCACTCTCCTGGGACTGGGACGGGCTGCCGGGGCAACTTTTATCGAATTTTTCCTCGAAAGAGTCAACTATATCAGTTGTTTAGCCGAAGATGACACCATCACCAGTCTCTCACCGAAACTATCTACAGGGGCAGGAATCCGCCTTTTTCGCGGTAAAGCTGATTGTTATGTCAGTACCAACGATTTAAGCTTCCAAGGCTTAAAAAATGCCCTAGAAAAAGGTTTATCGATTCTCGGTTTAAACCTACCCAGTCCTAACGCGTATATTCCCGAAATCAATCTGGAAATGTTCCGGGATTATGCCACGGTCAAAAATAAAGATATTTGGCTGAATAATTGCAGTTCTTTGGGAGAAATGGGTGATATTCTCCTAACTGCTAACGTTCAACTCAATCAGAAAGCCTCTCACGTCCAATCTCGTCGCACCGCTTATTTTCGCGATTGGCAAGAAATTTTAGTTGCCGCTAGTGATGGCACTTTTGCCCGGGATATTCGCCTCACCCAATCCGTGGGCTATAATCTCCTCTGTGCCGATGGGACTAATCGTTCTAGCATTGGTAAACGGGTGGGTAGTACCAGTAATCCCGATTTTCTGCGGACGTGGAATGCCGAGGAATCGGCGGCAGAAGTGGCCGAATCGGCGGGTAAAATGCTTTACGCTGACTATGTAGAATCCGGCAGTTATCCCATCGTCATGGCCAATGAATTTGGCGGCGTTATCTTCCACGAAGCCTGCGGTCATTTGCTAGAAACTACGCAAATTGAGCAAAAAACCACACCCTTTCTCGATAAAAAAGGCGAAAAAATCGCCCACGAAAACCTGACGGCTTGGGACGAAGGATTATCCGATAAAGCTTTCGGTACTATCGATATGGACGATGAGGGAATGCCGGCCCAGCGTACTCTCCTAATTGAAAATGGTATCCTAAAAAACTTCATTGCTGATCGCACCGGTTCAATTAAAACCGGCCATCCGCGCACGGGTAGCGGTCGCCGTCAAAACTACACCTATGCGGCCGCTAGTCGGATGCGGAATACCTACATCGCCCCTGGGGAATATACCCTCGATAATCTCTTTAATTCCATCGATAAAGGCATTTATTGCAAAAAAATGGGCGGTGGTAGTGTGGGGGCCACCGGGGAATTTAATTTCGCCGTCGAGGAGGCCTATCTTATCGAAAATGGCAACCTGACTAAACCCCTGAAAGGCGCGACTTTAATCGGTTCAGCCAAGGAGATTATGAATAAAATCTCTATGTGTTCCCAAGATTTAGGACTAGCGGCGGGTTTTTGCGGTTCCGTCAGTGGTAGCGTTTATGTCACTGTTGGTCAACCCCATTTAAAAGTCGATTCTATTACCGTTGGCGGTCGTTAATCATGACTTTAGTAATTCTCTACTATTTCCTCATTGCCATCATGATAGTGGGGATAATTGGCGAACTGCTGCCCGCTGTCCCCGGCATGAGTTTGATTTTAATCGCCATGCTGGTGTGGGGTTTTGTCACCAAATTCGCGGGGATGGGGGTCGCTTTAACCGTGGCCTTTGTTGTCCTTCTCCTCAGTCTGGGGGTGGAATTCCTCGCTAGTTATCTCGGCGCCCAAAAAGTTGGGGCGAGCAATTGGAGTCAAATCGGGCTAGTAGTGGGTTTATTAGCGGGAATATTCGGGCTTTTACCGGCTTTACCCATTGGCGGCCCAATTATCGGCTTATTTGTCGGTCCTGTGGTCGGGGCTTTTGTCGGAGAATACGCCTATCGTCGCGATTTGGAATTAACCCCCCGTTTGCAACAATCCCTAAAAGTCTGTGTCGGTATCGTCGTCGGCACGGTTATCGGTCACGTTGCCAAAGCTATGCTGGCCACGGCCGCCGTTATCGTCTTTATTGTCACCACTTGGCCCAATCTCTCTTCAGTTATCAGTTATCAGTTATCAGTTATCAGTTATCAGTTATCAGTTTTCAGAACGTAGGTTGGGTTGAAGCATGAAACCCAACGCCCGCATGGTTTACGCTACCGCTAACCCATCCTACAAATAATTGTGCCTCCCTACTTATCCAGCTTACGGCTGACCGCTATCAGTTATCAGATTTGAGTTTTCAGTGGACACTGTTAAGTGGCAAGTTCTGAGCTTTCTTTTCACTGATTACTGATTACTGTTTACTGATAACTGAAAAATCCTCCAACACCAAAAAAAATCTATGCCAAAAGTTGAAGATATCGCCCAAATCGCTAATTCTAGCGCCCAAGCTTTAGGAATTGCTAAATACGACATCTATGGTTCTTCTGTCGATGAAACCGATGTGGATGTGTTTCAAGGGGAACCCAAACAGGTACAAGCTTCCAATCGTTCCAGCGTTATCGTTCGCGTCTGGAATCGGGATAATCAAGTCGGTGTCACCTCGACCACCGATGTGGACCCGGTGGGACTGCAATTAGCCCTGAAAACCGCCCAAGAAGCCAGCTTTTTTGGTGTTAAGGAAAATGTCCCCGATTTTAGTCCTGCCGCCACTGCACCTACCACAGAAGTGGCCAGCGAAATGTATAATCAAGCAGCTGTATCCACTCTCATCGATAAGTTATTAGCCGCCGAAAAATCCTTACTAGCGGCCCATCCGGCTATTGCCAGTGTTCCCTATAACGGTTTGGGACAACAGCAGGTCAGACGTTTTTATCTCAATAGCGACGGGGCAATGCGTCAGGAAGCGCGTAGTTATGCCAGTGTGTATTTATACACCAAAACCGAACAGGAAGGCAAAAAACCCCGCAGCGCTGGTGCTTTTCGGGTGAGTCCGGGACTGGAAAAATTAGATATCGATGGTTGCATCGAGGAAGCGATTACCAAAACTGTTAGCCATCTGGACTATCAACCGATTACCACGGGTAAATATTTAGTGGTTTTTGCCCCCCGCGCCTTTTTGAGTCTAATGGGAGCATTTTCTAATCTGTTTAATGCCCAAAATGTCCTTGATAAACAGAGTCTTTCTACTCCTGAATCTTTGGGAACACAAATCGCCGCTACGGCCTTAAATTTGTGTGATGATGCCCTCCATCCAGCTAATGTTGCCGCAGAAACTTTTGATAGTGAAGGCACTCCCACCCGTCGTGTGGAATTAATTAAAGAGGGGATTTTGAGTAATTTTCTCCATAGCACGATTACCGCTAAACGGATGAATACGGAACCGACTGGCAACGGTAACATTGGGTCAAAAGTAACAGTTAGTCCCCATTTTTATCACGTTTTTGCTAGTGCTAATCAACCCAAAAGCTATTCTTTGGAAACAGCAGAAAATGTGGTGTTAATTGATAGTTTACAGGCACTTCATGCAGGAGTTAATTCTCTACAAGGTTCCTTCTCTTTGCCGTTTGACGGTTGGTTAGTGAACAAAAATGAGCGCATTAGCATCGATTCCGCTACCGTAGCTGGGGATATTTTAACACTGCTGAAATCGATTGTTTATCTGGAACCGGAAGCAGTTATTACTCCCAGTGGTGTTTGTCCCTACGTTTGGGTAGAGGGTTTATCAATCACAGGAGAAGCTTAACACTATACCAGACCAAAAATAGGGGGTATTAACAAGGGTAATACCCCCGCAAGATGGATGCTAATTTTATAGTCGTGGGTAAGCTGTTGACTATGCAAATTATACTAAATCTGGTTATTAAAAACTGATTAGGGTTTGCGGCAAAAAGTACGGGCGAAGCATTCGGATAGAAAATCTACGGTTTCACCATAGGTTATTGCCCGAATGCTTCGCCCCTACAGGACGCGGGCCGATGAAGACCCAAGGTTTTGAACCACGATTCTCTCAAAATCTTGCACCTGTGGGAGCGAAACAGGACACTAAAACCCTTATCTCGTTTATATTTCACATTTATTCAGCTTTAGTATTACTCCTAATTAAGAACTATTTTTCAGCCGGGGGAAACCAATTATCATCTAATGTTTGTTCGAGGGATATATGAGCGTCTGAATTGAGGGAAAAAAGCTGAGAAACTGATTTAATCGCCACCGGATAAACTTTATCATACATGGCTGCTAATTCTGGCCGTAAGCTGGGACTATCTTCTAAACGATGCTGAATTTGGGCGCGAAAATTGACTATTTCTGCCGCCCAATGATTACCTGACCGTTTTTTTTCTTCTTGCCAATAAGCCAGCTTTAAAAGATGTTCGATAAGACGGGTTAACAGACTCATTAAAGCTCGTCTATCACTTTTCCCCATACTCTCGATTTCTTCAATTAAATTATCCCAATCCACCTGCTCAAAATTGCGCTCTCGTAACTGTTTTACCGTCTCTTTTAGCCATTGATTATAATCAGTTTCGTAGGCAGTTGACGACATAATTTAACTCTCCATAGAAAATTACTTAGTAGATTAAGAAAGGTTAATGGGTGTATCCATTGATAGATAGGGGTTTTCGGCTATTGTAGTAGATATCTATGGGGGAAATCCAGATATATTCTAGAACGCGAGGTGTGGAACCTGACGCGATTGCCCATAAAAATGCCAGGTTTTTGAACGTGGACTCGTTGAACCAAGAATCCCGAAGCGCTGGGGTGGGAGTGTCAATCGGATTCTCTCAAGAAACCCGCTTTCTGACTTGTAGTAAGATTGAGGGCATAGTATGGCAATTTCGTAGGCGATGAAGGCAGCGGCAGTTATTGAACAGTACAAAAACGGGCGGCGGGATTTCCGGGGGGAATCCTTGCGGGGTGGTAACTTTCGCGGCGCGGACTTAGCGGGGGCGGATTTCAGTGGTTGTGATATACGCGGGGCAAATTTTAGTCGGGCGAATTTGACAGGGGTGAAGTTTACCTGGGCGAAGGCGGGATTGCAGAAGCGGTGGCTGGTGATTTTGCTGGGGTTGGCTTTGGTGTTAATTGTGGTTTCGAGTTTTTTTTCCTCCGCAGCCGCTTATCTGGTGGGCTTAATTTTTGATTCATCCAGTACAGAAAATCAAGTTGCTGGTTGGTCAATCTTAATTCTTCTCATCTGTTTTTGCGCTGTCACTTGGCGTAAAAATATTTTGGCCGGAGCCGTAGCCCTAGCCGTAGTCTTCGCCGTAGCCCTAGCCGTAGCCCTAGCCCTAGCCGGAGCCGTAGCTGGAGTCCTAGCCGTAACCCTAGCCCTAGCCGTAGCCAGAGCCGTAGCCCTAGCCCTAGCCGTAGCCGGAGCCCTAGCCCTAGCCCTAGCCGTAGCCGGAGCCGGAGCCGGAGCCGTAGCCGTAGCCCTAGCCGTAGCCGGAGCCGGAGCCGGAGCCGGAGCCGTAGCCGTAGCCGTAGCCGTAGCCAGAGCCGTAGCCCTAGCCGTAGCCTCAGCCGGAGAGGATGCCGTATCCGGAGCCGGAGCCGGAGCCGTATCCGGAGCCGGAGCCGGAGCCGTAGCCGGAGCCGTAGCCAGAGCCGTAGCCGGAGCCTTGACATTACTTTTCTGTTGGCTCGGTTGGCTGACCCTTAAACAAGAACACCGCGATCCTTGGTTGCGTAAAATTGTGATAGCCTTTGCTGCTATTGGTGGCACATCCTTTTTTCAAGCCAATTTAACCGAGGCGGATTTTACAGGAGCCACCTTAAAAAGTATAGTTATTTCAAATAAGAACGAGACACTAGGCGACACAATAAGTACGAATAATTTCATCAAGGGGTGTCCCCACAGGAGCATACATTCTTGCCCTCTTTAATGCACTAAAATCAT
>NZ_SFBZ01000010.1:0-15628 GCF_007095495.1 Microcystis sp. M_QC_C_20170808_M9Col
GTGATGCAAGGGTTTTAAGAGATTCTAGCAGATTTAAGTGCATTTGGGAAGCTCTCAATCAAGCTAAAAGCCCTTTCCTGTAAGGTTTTTAGATTTATTCAGCAAACCCTAATTAAACTCAGAGAAAATCAAGCAATTGTCAGCTGTCAGTTGTATCAAAAGTACTTTATAAGTCAATATACTGGTTCAGTATAAATAAATTTTTGAACCATGGTATTAAGATAGCGATCGCTCAAGCCAATCATGATTAAATATCGTCTGATAAATTCGATTATGAACGTCCATTTTTCCATGGCGTTTTACCACTAATCCAGATAAAAATAACTCAGGTAAATAGGGATTGTTATCAATCTGTATTGCTTCTTGATGGAGGATTTGTCGATACAAGGTTAATAACTGGGGTCGGTTTGGACTTTGAAGAAGGCGATCTTGAATGGTTTTTAAATGTTCGGGTTGATCCTGCATCTCCCAATCTTGAATAATTTTTTCTGCTACTAAGTTGGCCAACCATTGTTCTTCTTGATTAGAGGGGATTGGTTGCTCACTATCCCGCATCAGTTGACAGAGTTTTTGAGTTAAGAAAGGTTGCCCTCCCGTCCAGCTTAAGACTTGTTTGAGCATGGTCTGAAGATTACTGACTTTTTCTGTTAACCCATATAATAAAGGTTGAGCTTCGTGTTCTTTAAAACTTGCTAATTCAATAGCGTTACCAATATTAAAAGGTGTTTTCTGGGGGTCAGTAATTAAAGCTGAAGGTGTGGTAGCACCAAAAAAGGCAAAAGTTAGCTCTTGAAATTGAGGTTGAATCGCTCTCTGGTTATAAAAAGAACGAATTAAAGCAAAAAAGTCAGAGACATCAAATTTTAACCCTAAAATGCTATCAATTTCATCAATAAATATAACAGTCGATTGTCTAGATTGCCGCTGATCAAAATCGTCATTAACTAGAAGAAAATTTTCTATAAATTGTCCTAATCGTTGTACAGGAGGCAGGTCTAATTGTTCACTCCACCAAGCTTTAAAAGTTTTCAATTCTTTGATTAATCCAAAACTGCGGAGCAGATCAACGGCTAATCCTTTATACCATTGTTCGGGGGTAATATTGTCTGTTCCTAGCCGAGTTAAGTCAATTACTGCACATCTAATTCCCTCCTTTTGTAATTGGCTCATCATCCGTACCATTAAGCTAGATTTTCCCATTTGACGTGCATTTAAAACATAGCAAAATAGACCTTGTTTGAGAGCTTTATAAAGATTGCGATCAGCTTGTCGAACCACATAATTCGGTGCATCCATCGGTAAACTGCCCCCCACTTGATAGACAAATTTGGGAGGTTGTTCAGCACTTTTAAGCAGGTCATTTTCAAAGATAAGTTCTGCTTGAGTTGCTTTCAGTACCTCTAAAGTATTTGTGAGTTCTTTTGTCCGTTCTTCTACTCTTTGTTCTAAGGTTTGATAGAGTCTTGAGTTATCAATAGAGATAGCAGCTTGAGCTGCTAGAATATTTAATAGTTCAACCCTTTCTGAGGTAAATGCGCTGGTTGTTAAATTATTTTCTAAATAAACAATTCCTTTTAATTGACCTTGATTGAGTAAAGGAGTACAAAGAATGGATTTAGTTTTTTTAGCCACAATATAATAATCATTGGTAAATTGACCTGATGAAGTGGCATCGTTTAAAACGATAGTTTCTTTTGTACGAGCGACATAATTAATAATGCTAGTGGGTAAAATGGGAATTGAGTTATCATGGTCGATAGATTCTATGGGAATTGACTCTAGGATATTAACCGTTTCTTGATCAATTGTTCCTTGAGCTTCAATGACCCAATTTCCTTCCTGTTCTAAAATCAGACAACCTTTCTGCGCTCCTGCATTTTCAATGACAATTTTCATTAAATTTGTTAGGAGATTTTCCAGTTTAATTTCTCCAGAAATTGCTTGTGAGGCTTTGAGAATAGTGGTTAAATCAAGAACTGCTCCATCATTACCAGTAGTTGAAATAGTGGTACTCAGTCCTTTAGATTTGTTTTCATTGCTGATACCTAATAAATATTGAGGGTATTCTTCTTCTAATTGTTTAACTTTGGCCTTTGCGCCCCAACGAATGTAACAATGATAGGCATTTCTGAGGTATAATTTCCCGATTTCTTCTCTACCTAAAGTAAAATAAAATTCAGAGGCACGTTCATAAGCTAAAGCCTCTTCATGGATAAATTCGTATTTTTTTGCTCCTTGAATGGCTTTTTCATAAAATTCTTGAGCTTCCCAATTTTGACCTAAGACTCTCGCTTTTTCTGCTTCGACTAAATCATATTTATGTTGAAAATTTGCTGGACAATGACTTGCCCATTTTGCCATATTTTTCTGATTGTTATCTACTTGTTGTAGTAATTTTCTTTGCTCATTTTGCTCTGTGTCATGATAATAAGCTAGAAAACTCAAAGATGAATAGAAATTATGTTGAGGAGAAATCAAAAATGAGTTTATAGTTGGGTTTGAAATATATTGAAGTCCTCTTTCTCCATAAGTAACTGCCGACTTGTAAATCTTAAGAAGATAAAATAATAATAGTTTAGCAAAGTAAATCAGAAAAAGTAACCATTCATTGTTAGTCTGATTTAATTGGTCTAAAACTGCATTTTCTTCTTCAGGGGATTTACCGACAAATAAAGCAATTTCTTTTTTTAAGCTTTTTTGTAAATTATTGACTATATTATAAGAAATTTCTTGGTAAAAAGAGGAAAAAGTTTGCTTGAGTTTTTTAATAACTCGATTATACTTGATATATTCCTGTTCAACTTCTTCCAAATGATAACCTCCCAACAGTCTATAAATACAATAGTCTATAGCTACATAAGAGGCAAACTGGTTATCCCCTACATCTAAACCGATTTGAAAACTCTTTAGTAACTCGTTATCGATCTCTTTATTTCTCAGATACTCTTTCCAGTGATATATACATCCATAATGTGTCTGTATAATAAGAGCTTGTACTTGACGAATATTATATTTATCGAGCAATTTAAGGGCTAATTTACCAAATTCATATCCTAAATTATAATTATTGATAGAGCCACATAATATCATTCCATAGTAGCTATATGTTGCTGCTGATTCAGGAGAATTTCCATGGTTGATAAATAAATCAATCTGTTTGAGGATTATTTTTATATGTAATAGGGGATCAGTAGTTGCCGTCGAAGACATTATTTGTTGTAAGATTTGAATGGCTTTAAGCTTATAGGGATCAGTCATAACAGGAAGGCTTTCTAAATCGTCAATTTTCCTTTTTTGTAGAATTAAATTTAAGGACTTATTAATGCTTTGATTAATATTACTTTTGCCATTTCTTCTATAAATTAAAATTCCCAGTTCTTTCAAAGTTTTTAAAGCGGTATCAATCGCCTGATCAGGTTGAAAATTTGCATAGTAAAATTCAATCTTTATCTGATATGTTTTGACTTTATCTAACATCGATTTAGCTTGGTTAATAATGATATTTGAATAAAATAAAATTTGCTGAAATTCTGTATTAAGAAAGAGAGAATGTAATTTTTCTTCATGAAGTTCTAAAGTCAATTGATACTGCTCACTCCAACTATTAGTTGTTAATAAACTGAGACCAGAATCTAAATACTTTAATGCTGTTTCATAAGCAGTTGATGCTTTAGCTTTTTTAGCAGCTTTAAGATTTAATTCTGCCAAATTATCTTTTTCTTGTTGCTCAGTAATTAGCTCAGAACCTTCATTAAGTTGATTAACAATTTCAAAAATATTGTTTAATAATTCATCGTCTGTAATGTTTTTTAGCAGTAGGCGACCAATTTGTAGATGAGTCCTTTTCTTTTCTTCCTCTGGAATTAAAGAATAAACTGCTTGCTGTACTCTGTCGTGTAAAAATTTATAGGAAACATAGTTAGAATACCCACCCAAAGTTTCAGTTTCTAAGAGTTGCCTCGATAATTCTTTTGAATCCCAGAGTAGAGCTAGTTTATAGTTATTATCTAATGGTATTACTAACCCTTTATCAAGGGCTAATTGTAGTTTTTGAGCCGTAATATGTTGAGATGTATTACTTACAATAGAAAGAGCTTCTAGACTAAATTGATTACCAATACAAGCAGCTAATTTTAGAATATTTTGAGTTTTTTGAGCTAATTTTTTTATTTTATGGGTCATTAAATCAACGACATTATCGGTAATTGATAGACTTTTAATTTCGGTAAGATCCCATTGCCAATAACTTTGCTTATTATTTTCCAATTTAGTAGAGGAAGGATTAAACATTATGAAACCATCTTGGTATAAAGAATAGAGAAACTGAGCGATAAAAAAGGGGTTTCCACCTGTTTTCTGTGTCACCAAATCTGCCAAAGGCATAGTAACTTCTATCGAACAACTTAAGGTATCAGCAATTAATTGATTAATGTGCTTCATCTGCAAAGGAGCAAGAGTAATTTTCGATACAGAAACTTGTGATTGCTGAATTTTCTCTAAAGTATTCATTAAAGGATGAATCGAACTAACTTCATTATCTCGATAGGCTCCAATTATCAGAAAATATTTAATGTCAGAATCTGATATTAATTGTTCAATTAAGTTTAAAGAGGGTAAATCTGCCCATTGTAAATCATCGATAAATATCACTAATGGATTTTCTTTTTGAGAAAAAACATTGACAAATCGTTTAAAAAATAAATTAAATCTATTTTGACTTTCACTTCCTCCTAATAGTTCAACAGGTTGCTGTTTGCCAATAATTTTTTCAACTTCGGGAATAACATCGATAATAATTTGACTGTTCTTACCCAATGCTTCCAAAATTTTCTCTTTCCAAGCTTGGAGAATATTTTCTGGCTCACCTAGAAGTTGACGGATTAAGATTTGAAAGGCTTGAGAAATAGCTGAATAAGGAGTATCTCTTTGTAACTGATCAAATTTTCCTCTAATTAATCGCCCTTGCTTATATGTAACTTGTTGGTAAATTTCATGAACTAAAGCTGATTTCCCAATCCCTGAATAGCCAGAAATGAGGATCATTTCATTGGTTCCTTGACTAACCCGCTCAAAAGCCTTCAAAAGTTGAGTAACTTCCCGTTTTCGACCATATATTTTTTGAGAAATCTGAAATTTATCAGTCAGATCCTGACCACCTAAATAAAACTGAGCAATCTGTCCTAACGTCTTTAATTGATGAAGACAGATTTCTAAGTCAGCTTTAATACCCAAGGCAGTTTGATATCTTTTTTCTGGGGTTTTTGCGAGCAGTTTGTTAATGATATTAGAGAGAGTTAAGGGAATCTCTGGAATGAGTTGATGAACAGGTAAAGGTTGTTGGGCAATATGACAATGAACTAACTCCATAGGATCGGTGGTTTCAAAGGGCAATTGATTGGTTAAAAGTTCATATAAAGTAACTCCAAGGGAATAAAAATCACTACGGTAATCTAGACCTCGGTTCATTCTTCCTGTTTGTTCTGGGGCAATATAAGCTAAAGTCCCTTCTAATTGGTTAGGAGGACAAGCTGTGAAAAATTCTTGGGATAAACGGGTGGAAATATCAAAATCAATGATTTTCAGTTGTTCGGTTTCAGGGTTATAGACAATATTAGATGGGTTAATGTCTTTGTGAATAATATTAGCCTGATGAATAGCAGCTAACCCCTCAGTTATTTTAATAGCGATCAAAAGAAAGTTTTCCAAATTTAATTTACCTTGAGATAGCAATAACTCTAAAGATCGACCTCCAAAATCTTCTAAAAACATTATCAAACTATTATAGTGTCGCTGTAAATCATAAGCTTTAACAACACTGTCTATGTTCAAAGAACGGATAATTTCATATTCCTGTCGATAACGGGTAATCTCTGAAGGAGTTGGATAATTTTCTTTAAGAATTTTAAGAATAATCGGTTGAGCATTTGCCTTAAAAATGCCTCGATAGACCAGAGAACTAGAACTTTCATAAATTTTTGTGATTAGTTGATAATCTTTCATAACTCACTTTTTAATAACGTTTTTACTTATTTTCTAGCATTTGAGCGGAAAAATGTCCATTAAACTCTTAGATCAGACTTGAGAATAAATTTCTGTCACCGTTGTGGTTAGCACTGAGTATCCATCTTTTAGTTCTTGATGAATTATTTGCGATTTCCACATCTCACAGTCTTGACAAGCCCTTCTTTTTTCTAATTGATTAAGAATTAAATCTTGTCGTAGTTGCTGGAATAACTCTCCCGACCAAATATCTTGTAAAGTTTGTTGATTATAATCCCCTAAACTTTCAATCTCTTGATCAAAACCTAGTCTAAATAAGGTTTCTATACAGTAGTAGATTTTGCCATTGGGTAAAACTGCCATTTCAAGAAAGGGGAATAAACAAGTCCAGCGCCCTTGCGCTTTTTGTTGATAATATTGGAGGTATTTTTCTACCCCTTGATTGTGTTTTTTTAGTCGCATATTATTTTCTTGATATTCAGCAATATTAAGGATAAAAACACTATTAACTTTTGATAACCAACGATTTAAAAATGCTTCTTCTTCCTCAAGATTAACATTGTAATTTCTGACAAAAGAGGTTCTAATTTCGCAGTCAATACCCAACTGATCTCTAATTCTTAACAGATCAATTGTATTGGATTCAACCTGGCTTAAATCTCCACCTCGAATTCTTAAATAAGTCTCTGGAGTCGCCGCATCAAGACTAATATCAATACTGGTTAAACCCGATTTTAACAGAGCTTTAATATAAGTTTTATTCAGAAGTTGACCATTAGTAGTTAGATGAACTTTTGGAACACCTTGCTGTCGGCAAAGTTGAATAAAGTCTATAAGTTTAGGATGAAGTAATGGTTCTTCAACACTACCTATTAAAATGGTAGTTGCTGCTTTTCCACAGTCTGCTGCTAGTTTCTCCATCATCTCCCAAGACATGACTTTTTTCTTTTGAAAAAAATCTGTAGTATGATTAGACTTTATCGAAGAACTATGATAGGGACACATAACACACTTAAGATTACAAGTGTTACCAACAACAACTCTGACATAAGAAGGTGCGATCGCTTTTCCATAATGACAACTAAAATAATGTAACTGCTCATCTCTATCTATTGCCGATAGTAAAACTAATGGAATAGGCTGAGGTTGAATAGTTTTGCTTGTTAGGAATGTCTCTATGTGGGGTTGTAATTGATGCCAAATATCACTTAATTCTTGGGGATATAAATACGCTAGTATAGGATAACTAGGCAAACCCAAATCTGAAAGAATGGGTAAAGTTGGCTGAAAGACAACAACCGCATATTTATCCTTAGCCGTCATTAGCAATTTTTTGATACTATGAGGATGCAAAGGAATATTATGGGAGGGAATCTCAAGAATTCTATCTGAAAAGATAGAAGTATTTATTGTCAGATCGGATAAAAGGTTCTGAGGATCTTTAATAATCATTTTTTGACCAATTTAACGATAAAATCCCCACCCTTTAGGTGAGGCGAGCAATTCTTATTTTTGTTCAATTAGTTTGCAAGGCTTCTAGGAACAAGTTGTCGGAATATAAGGATTGTCGGCAAAATATTTCCCTGGTTTTCGGTTTGATATCCAGTCGGACAAATCATCTGCATTTAAAGTGGCATTTCCCCATGACGGCTCAGGTGGATAGGGAATAATCATTTTAAACAACTCTGGTGCATTGTTATCTGCATCCAATATTTGACCAATAAAGCTACTATACGTCACTTCAAATAAGTAACCCAAGCTTGGGTTTATCTCTCCCAGTTCATATTCATCAAAGATTGGAAAAATATATTTATCGGGTGGATTACCTTGTGGAAAGAAGACTTGTTTCAGTAAATAAGCTGGATCAGATTCATCAACGGTTTCTAGTGGTTGGTTGGGATTAGCTCCAAACAATTTTTTGAGGTGATCAGCATTCTTTCCTTCTTTCAATCCCTGGTCTGAGGTCGGATGTTCAAAATAAGTCCTTAAGAGATTGGCCACTCTCTTTTGCTCGGCGTATTTCTCGTTATTTTCATCAGCCCATCGCCAAATATAAGCAATAATTTGAGAAACTTGTTTTGACTGTTGATAAAGACGCTGTAAAAAACCAATGTGTGGGCATTCCCCTTCCATTTTATTAGCGGCTTCAATAACTTTTTCTGCCTTGTAGAATAAGCTACGAGTTTCAAACATAACTGTGCTTCCTTTTTGAGAAATTAAATTGAACAATAAAATCGCTGAGGATTTTCCCAAACGATTTTTTTAACTATCTCCTGAGATAAGTTGTCTTCAAGTCCTATAACTTTTTTTACCCCATCAGCCTGATGATCCATGTGAGGATAATCAGACCCGAAGATTAAGTTATCAGAACCGATAAAATCAATGACCTGAGCCAAACAGGGTTCAGAGGGTTCCACTGCAATGTAACACTGACGGCGAAAATACTCCGATGGTAATAATTTTACCCGATCTTGGACTTCCCAATGTAAATTTTTATACTCTTCGTCAAGCTTCCATAACCAATAGGGAAGCCAACCACACCCTGACTCTAGAAACGCCACCCTCAGCCTCCGATGACGTTCTAAAACCCCCCCTTCAATTAAGGCTAACAGTGCCATCATTTGTTCCATCGGGTGAGAACAAGCATGAAGCGCAAACCGACTATTAAACCGCTCTGCACCAGTGGTGGGTAAGCGGCTATGAGTGCCTTCATGAATTCCTACAGCCATGTCCAAATCCTCGCAGGCCGTCCAAAAGGGTTCATAGGCTGGATCGCTCAAAATTCTGCCTTTAACGGGGTTAGGGCGCAAAAAAACCGCCTTCCAGCCCAAGTTCGCCATGCGGTGTAGCTCTTTGACCATATCTTCGGGATCGTGTTGATTGACTGCAGCGACTCCTTTGAGTCTGGCCGGGTCATAGCTACAATATTCTTCTAATAACCATCTATTATAGGCACGGACAAAAGCCCCCATCACTTCAGCAGGTAGGCTATCAATGGCAAATAACCACAGTCCATAGGTAGGATAAATAAAGGCAATGTCTACCCCCATTTGTACCATTGCTTGAACATGGGACTCTGAGTTATAGCGATTGAGATAAGCATGGGGATGAGCTTGCCTCATCTGCTTATTCCCTTCTGCTCGGACTTGTGGGGAGATTTTTTGACTAATCGGTTCTCCTTTGATTTTCATGTCAGCAGAAGGGGCAAATTCCCTAAATTTAGGTTCTAGGTATTGTCCCCACATTGCGGGGGGTTCAATGACATGGGAATCAGCATCAATAATTTTGTACCCGTTGAGCATAGAGGTTTTTTGGCAATTTTCTACCTAAATTATATTTGATTGGGAAAAAGCGATCGCTTTTTTGCGGCTTTCTTTTCATCCCCTAAAACTCCATGGATTGATTGGGTTAAACTTGATACAACACTTTATTAAACTTAACGAATGGAAGCGATTGAATTTAAAATGATTCTTCATCATGGCACAGTTGTCATTCCCCCTGAATATTCCTCTAAGTGGGAAGGTAAGGCGATTCGTGTGATACTTTGCGGGGTGAAGTCATTCCCTTGATTTCCGCTCGTCGTGCTACAAAACAAGAGAGAAAAACTTATGAGAAAGGAATATGATTTTTCTAAAGGAAAACGAGGGGCGCTCATTTCCTCTCAGGGAAAAACACGCATTACCATTTATCTAGATGATGAGATTCTAGCTTATTTTCGAGAACAGGCTGAAACCGCAGGAATGGGTTATCAAACCCTAATTAATGAGGCTTTAAAACAATATATCCAATCTCCTTCTGAGCGATCGCTCACTCAGTCCGATTTACGTCGTATTCTTCGGGAAGAATTATCAGCCCTCCAATAATGTTGCTTGTGATAGTTAAAAGTTAGGCGATCGCTGTCTGTTTTCAAGGATTGCGATCGCTTTTTAATTTTTTCTTGTCAAAGTTTAGTTAAACGGTAAGAGGGGTAATTTTGTAAAGATGTGCTAAATTGGAAGCTTTTTGTAGATCACCTTGACGAAGGGCTTCTCGGACATCATCTAATTTTTGAGCGTCTTCTAATGATAAATAGGGCGACCATCCTTCGGGAGTCTCAATCAGTTCGACTTCCACTTCAGCCATGTACTCTCCAATGTGGATGAGTTTAATGTGAGGCTTTTTTGTCATAGTTTTCTCCTTGTAAAATCACTTGACCAACGTGCTGGATCAGGTCTATAGGCAGTGACTAGAACAGCAGGCGATTCGGTATTCTTGGCTATACCCCAAACCACATGAACGGGTTTACCCTGACTATCTTTCTGTAAGACTAGCACACAACGCCCTTTAGGATATTCCGGGTAATCTTCGAGAATGACAGCTTCTCTAATACCTGTTATCACATCCCTTACCAGAATACCGTCATTTGCTAGTTCATCGTAGCCATGGGCTGATATTTTGACTTGCCCACGGGAAAGTAAAGCCAGAACTAATTGGAAGGTTATACTCATCATCTAATCATAGCATCTCTTTATTCAAGGAAGAAGGCGATCGCTGTCTGTTTTCAAGAATTGCGATCGCTTTTTTGATGCCTTCTTTTCATCCCCTAAAACCGCTACAAGTCAGAGGTTAAAAGGGTTTTGATGATTTTAGTCGCCAGATTAATTCATTAGTTCTACTTTCAGGGATGAGGGAGTCATACCATAAAGTGACCCTTTAAATCTAATACAAATCTAATATAAATCTCATATAAAAGTTAATATTCTACTCAAAAAAACCTATTAGAAAAGTATTAACTTTAGAGATTGCCATTACCACAAATAAAACTTATTCTGGTATCAAAGGTGATTAAACAAATCACTTTTAACCCCAAAGACAAGGCATTTTGCTTAAGGCACTATGGCTAACTCGAAAATTTCACGAATAGATTTTTGAGAATGTCTTGAGGGTGTAAAAAACGACAAAACTCTCAAATATAACGGAGAAAATTTATCATGGCTTTAACTTCTCAAAATGCTTGGTCTGCATATGCTAAAGCGATATTAGATCAAGCCACTTCTGGACAGTTCGATCCGAAAACTCAGACTTTTTCATTGGCAGGACAAACGCTTAATGTTGATTTAGCCAATGCCGATACAGAAATTATTAATGCCAACGTTTTTGAGATTGGTAATACTATTCCTGCCGCTGGGGGGGCCTACACACCATCCAGTAGCTTGATATCTTCATATTTCTCATTTCTCAATTGGATCAAGCTCGAAGGAGATCCTAATCCCAACTTACAAAGTCAAATTAATCTTGCTGCTAGTGCAATACAACCTGCTCAAGACAATTACATCAGTGTTCAAACTAAAGCAGTTGCTGCTTGGACTGCCTATAAAGCAATCGATTCAGCAATCTCTTTTCCAGATTATGTGCGAACCCAATACCCTACCTATGGTCAGGCAAAATTAGCATTGGATGCGGCACAATCAAAATATAATAAACTAATGCAACAGGCGTATGGTCCTGACTATCAGACCATTGTTGCTGCACAAGGTAAAGCAGATTTTGATGGAGCGCAAGCACTCTTAAAAAATACTCTGAATATGCCCGTAAAACTTGGTAGTTCTGCACCAGCAGGGAGTGGTGCGCCCGTGCTTCCCGGTCAAAATCCACCCACCACACCAAGTTCATTGATTTCAACCTATGCTCCCGGATTCACACTCGGTTCAGCCTTTACGGCAAAGTACCAAGAATGGCAGACATACAGTGTACAGCAACCACCTGTTTTTAATGGCTTAAAGATTCGTTTGGATGCTTCATCCAGTGCGGCAAACTGGAGTGATTTTGGTTGGAGTGCAGCAGCGAATGCTCGTTTCCCTGTTGGATGGTTTACTGCTGTCTATGTCTCTGGTCAGGCATCCTATAAAGAGCAGACCTTCGATTATACTGCCAGTAATTTTTCCTTTGAAGTCGAGTTTTTAGGATCTGGTCTCTTCCCCATCTTTTCCAATCTCTGGTTTGATCTAGGCATCGTCAAAAACTATGGTGATAGCCTTCGTCGAGGTCATCCCAACTTTTTCAGTGAAAATGGAACACTAGCACGAATTCCGGCTCAAGTTTTGATTGGTTTTCAGCCCAAAATTACCATGACAGTCTCTGCTAGTGACTACTCAAATTTCAAATCCCAATTCCAACAATCAGCCAATATTGCTTACAAGTTTGGACCATTTACGATTGGAAGTGTGAGCGAGTCGAGTTACTCGGATAAATCAAAGGTTACTTTTAACGACAGTAATAATTCCTTTACAATTGGTCCTGTCGTATCTACAGTGCCACAAATCATCGGAGTTCTCTGTAACAAGGTAACTATTTCATAGGAATACACACCCTTGATTGGATGTCTATCAGATAGGTTGAATTTAATCTACTCGGATAGACATTCAATTCAAATAACATGATCTGAATTCTACCAAAGAAGAATATGATAATGTCTAGTAACTTTTTTCAACAATACGCTATCAAATTACTTCAATTAGTAACTAATGGTAATTTTGACACAGAAACTCAGTTTATTTCTTTGGCTGGAACAACACTGGTTGTTGATCTTGGTAATGCAAATTCAAAGATCATCAACAAAGAAGTATTTGACATAGGGAATGCTATTCCAACTTGGAGTACCCGATACTCCTCTAACAATAGTTTATTAACTAGCTATACTCTTTTTCTCTATTCTATTGACTTAGACGGGGATCCTGATCCTCAACTAGATAGCGAAATTGAGAAAGCCTATAACAGCCTGATGGACTCACAAAGCAAATTTAATGATATTGATACTCAGGCCAGAGAAAAATACAATACTTATAAAAATCAAGCAAGCGAAAACATTACTTTTGGGGATTATATTAATCAGTTTTACCCAGCTTACAGTATAGCTAAAGATAGTTTAAACGCTAAAATTATCCAATATGAAGACTTAATGAAACAAAAATATGGTGATGGTTACTCAGTCATTGCAGAAGCTAGAAAAGCAGTAAGTCCTACAGGGGGAGCAGCCGACATAACAGATAAAAATTCCTATAATATGCCTATTATTACAGGATCTCTAGCATCAGCAGGGGGAACGACCACGTTACCCGGCCAAACTCCACCCCCACCTGATTCTACATTAGTTGAAAGTTATGCACCAGCTTTTTCTATTGATGGTTTTACAACCAAGTATCAAGAATGGCAAGCTGCAAGTGCTGATGATAAAAAAGCTGGCTATACAATTACTATTAAAAAAAGTAACTCTGTTATTGATTCAGAACCATATTTTAATGAAATTCCGTTTGATTTTTCTACCTTTCCTAATTTTCTAAATTTTTCCAATTCTGACAGTGACGATAATTGGTGGGATGAACAATTTGAATTGACGATAAGTTTTATCGGTTTGGCAACATTCTCTATCTCACCTGGGGTATGGTTTGATAAAAGTATCGTGTCAAACTATTGTCACAAACTTAAGTCTGATTATCCTTCATTTTTCGGAAAAAATGGTTCAATGAGTCTCCTACCAACTGAAATTATTGTTGGCTTTCAGCCACAGATCAAGCTTAGACTTAATAATAAGGCTTACCAGTCGGCAAAAAATTCTCTAAATAGTCAAAAATTAATTACAATAGGCTCGTTTAATATTGGGAGTTCTCAGTGCTCAACCTATGGAAGCAAATCCGATATCTTGTATGAAGATAGTGGCAACACAATTACGATTGGTCCAGTCAAGAGTACCTTGCCTCTGTTGCTAGGTGTGACCTCTACTAAACTAGGTTTATTATCACCAAAAACCCCCATATCTAAATCTGTTCAGTTTGGTGATCAATTCTATTTAAGAAATCAAAATGGTCAATATATCGTAGGTGCAGATAAATCTTTGGGATTAAATGGATCACAATATTATCCCAGATTGGGAAACACAGGTAAAATTGCCTTAGAATTTACAGGTGGGATAGGCAATGTTGAGAATGGAATGATTGTTCAAATCAAATCTACTGAGGAATTTGTCGGTAAATATAACGTCTTGGGTGCTTGGACAACCCCAAGCTGTTATTACTACTCTACTGAAACAAACTATCAACAACAAAATTGGCAAATTTTTAAAAATAATCCTAATGATAAACTCATCCAAGATGGGGATCAAGTTTATTTTAAGAATATATACTATAAAGACCAGAATCTTGTTAGTAATGGTCTTTATTTAACCACTAAAAAAGATGTTGATGAATTTTGGATTATTGAAAAGGTTGAGGATCAAGATAGCTAAATTGCGATCGCTTCTTCTTCTCGATTGGGTTGAAACAACGAAAATCAACACTAATAAAGGTGTGTTACTGCGGTGACACACCTTTTACTATCAGCGGCGATCGCTTATATATCTCTCTATTAATCAAACTTTGGGAAGACGCGATCGCACAGAAAAAATTGTTATTAGGCCATCAGGATATGCTATAATGGGGGGTGTTTCAGTTGGCAAAGTGGCAATGATTTGGAACTAGCATTTGAATGGGATAAACAGAAAGCAAAAATAAATCAAAGAAAACATAACATTTCTTTTGAAGAAGCATCCACCGTATTTGATGATCCCTTAGCTGTAAATTTCGATGATCCTGACCATTCTACAGGAGAGAATCCCTATCTTATAATAGGTTGATCAGATCAAGGTAAATTTCTATTTATTTCTTATACGGATCGTGATCATAAAATTCGTTTAATTAGTGCAAGATTAGTTACACCCAAAGAAAGGAGATATTATGAACGAGAAAATCCAAGATGAATTAGAAGATGACTTGCGAGAAGAATATGATTTAAGTCAACTTAAAAATCCTGTTCGCGGAAAATATTACCAACAGTATCGGGAACGTCATAGCGTTACTATTCATCATGAAGATGGAACAAAAACGGTTGAACATTTTCCAGCGCAAAATGATGTAATTATTCTTGATCCTGATGTTAAAAAGTATTTTCCTAATTCGGAATCCGTTAATGCTACTTTAAGAAGTTTAATTAAATTAATTCCTCAATAATAGCTGATTTTACGGAATGCGATGGCATTTTTATATCCTCTACTAAACTGCGATCACATATCTTTCACTAAAAACTTAGAAAAAGTTGCGTTAAAATCGAATGATAGCCTCTAACTTGTGAGCCGATCTTGTAGCGACTGTCTTGATTGTCAAGGTAACTCAAAAAACAATCAAGGAGTTGCTGTCGAACCTAAAATCTCAAGCCAGAAAAAAAGCGCAGCAAAAACTAAGTCGCTCAGGTTAAACCAAAGCCAGCGCAACCCTTGATTAGAGATAACAAAAAGTGTGAATCTCTAGGAACAAGGTGGTAAATTGTCTGTTGCTGCCAAGGCTGATTTTGGCGAACCATTGCATTAAGAATAACTAAGATTTTCCGCACACAAGCAGTCACAGCCAGTTTTTTTGATTTACCGCCTCCGACTAGGCGTTCGTAAAAGGCTTTAATCACCGGATTATGACCCATAGCTACCACCGCCCCCATGTAAAGAGTCGCCCGAATCTGAGCGCGACCTCCCTGAATCATCCGCTTACCTTTATGTTGACCACTATCAGGATTAATCGGCGCAACACCGACTAAGCGAGAGATTTGTTTGGCGGTTAATTGACCG
>NZ_SFBZ01000100.1:0-3256 GCF_007095495.1 Microcystis sp. M_QC_C_20170808_M9Col
AGGGTGATGCAAGGGTTTTAAGAGATTCTAGCAGATTTAAGTGCATTTGGGAAGCTCTCAATCAAGCTAAAAGCCCTTTCCTGTAAGGTTTTTAGATTTATTCAGCAAACCCTAATTAACTAGGGTCTGCTGAAAAAGTTTTCCGTGGGGACAGGGTGTGGGGTGTGGGGTGTGGGGTGTGGGGTGTAGGGTTTTACCGATTTTGAGGGGGTCAATTACCTAATTTTCAGGGAAAAAGTCCAGGAAATTTCCCCCCGATCACTCCCATATCTGGTACTTTTTGATTGATAAAAGGTCTAAAAGTCTTACCCAACAAAGTTTTTAGATTTTTTCAGCAAACCCTAGCTAATTGTCTTCCCAAAAAGACTTGAGCTAATCACCAAGCAAAAGTGAATCAGTCAGGACTATGGGGGAGATGCTATGGAGGTTAGCGGACTCGAACCGCTGACATCCTGCTTGCAAAGCAGGCGCTCTACCAACTGAGCTAAACCCCCGATCTGGTTTTTGAGACACTCTCGTTATTATAACCTATAGTGAAAAATATTACAAGTTAATTTTTCCCTTGCCTGCCATGTCTTATCTAGTCGCCACTTTTTACCAGTTTGTGGCTTTGTCAGATTATCGTCAAAAACAGCCAGAAATACAAAAATACTGCCAAGAAAGAGGAATTAAAGGAACTATTCTTCTGGCAGCCGAGGGGATTAATGCAACGATCGCCGGGAACAGTCAAGCGATCGCAGAGGTGATTAGTTGGTTAAAAACCGATACTCGTTTAGCTAATCTAGAGGTGAAAGAGTCTGTTTGTGATTATTTGCCCTTTCAACGCTTAAAAATTCGCTTAAAAAAGGAAATTGTCACTTTTGGTCAACCCAAGGCTAATCCTCTCGAAAAAACAGGAATTCATCTCAAAACTGAAGAGTGGAACCAATTGCTGAAAGAGCCAGACGTGGTAGTTATCGATACGCGTAATAATTATGAAGTGGCGATCGGTACTTTTGCGGGAGCGCTTAACCCAGAAATCCAGCATTTTCGCCAATTTCCCGAGTATATTCACGACAATTTTGATCCTATTAACAATAAGAAAATAGCTCTTTTTTGTACGGGGGGAATTCGCTGTGAAAAGGCGGCAGCTTTTTTATTAAATCAAGGCTTTTCTCAAGTTTATCAGCTGGAGGGAGGTATTTTGAAATACTTAGAAGAAGTTAGTCCCGATCAGAGTCTTTGGCAAGGAGAATGTTTTGTTTTCGATCAAAGAGTGGCCCTAACAGCTAATTTAGAGGTAGGACATTATGAAATGTGTCCCGCTTGCGGTCATCCCATCGATGAAAAAGATAAACAATCCCCCAATTATCAAGCAGGAATATCTTGTCCCTATTGTAGTTGATTTTATCCTATCGTCCTGCTCCCATCTCGCTACTTTTCTAGGTTCTGGTTACTTTTTTTTGCGGATTTGTGTACCAGAAATCATGTCATGAAGGGTGCGTTTTTTCTTTGTCCAGGCTGCCAGTAAAAAGCCCAAATATAAGGGAGCAGTGGAGAGATATTTTAGTAAGTAGCGGCGATTTGCTCTTGCAAAAGATATGCGTCTTCCTTGGCTATCGGTGACGGATAAATCAAAAAACATTTTACCAATAGTGGCTTTAAAAAGATATTCTAAGAAAACATAATATAACCATTTAATAACTATTCCTAAACCGAGAGCAGTCAGGATGGCAATATGTTCGTGAGTAAAGTTAACTTTGGCTTGAATATTATAGATAATTGCTGCTATAAATAAAGCAAACCCAATAATTGTTGTTCCAGCTGCACTTAATCCTGCGGCATAGTAAACCCAGATTTCTTTGGGAATATCAAAATTAAGATTTAAATCTTGAAAAGTTGACCATTGTTGTAAGCGAAAACAGATATAACCACCTAATAAAGCGGCGATAATAATAACGATAAAAGAATCAATTAAAGAAGCTTTTAAACGGAGCCAAAACCCAGCATAACTGGAAGAAAGTAAATCGGGAATAGATACAGAATTCCGAATAAGAATAACTTGAGTTTTTTCGGGAGGAGAATTTTTAGTTTTTTTAGTTTGATGGGGATTGGCTTTAATATCAGTAATAATTTTTAGCAAAGTTTTGCTGTCTTTAGGTCGATCAATAGGTTTTTCTGCCATTAAATTATCGATAAAATCTGCTAATCGAGAAGGGATATTTGGGGCATATTTACGCCAATTAAATTCATTAGTATTAATATTATAAATTTTCGGGTCACTGGGTTCTTTACCGGTTAACAAAAAGACGAAAGTTTTGCCCAAAGCATAAAAGTCTGACTGGGGGACAGAGTGACCGCGAGATTGTTCGGGAGGAGCATATCCGGGGGTATAAATTCCTGTATTTTTGCCTCCTGCTAGGACGGTTTTAGTGACTTGTCGCGCCGCTCCAAAATCAATTAAAACTAATTGACCATCGGGTTTTAAGATAATATTAGAGGGTTTGATATCACGATGATAGAATTTATGTTTATGAACTTCGTGGAGAATATTAGCTAACTGAGTTAACCAATCACAAGCGAGATTATAATCAATCGGTTTAAATCCTCTTTGTTTTTGATATTCTTCTAAGTCAATACCAGCAATTTTCTCCATGACTAAACAGTGTAAAGCAGTTTGACTCTCCCGGGGATGATAAATAAAATAGTTTTCTCCTTTGGGAATACCGGGGTGATTTAATTGTTTTAAAAGATTGGCTTCCTGTTGAAATAAATCAATAGCTTTGCTGGAATCGTAGGTAAGAACTTTTAATACTTTGGGTATTTTATGTTCATCTATCACTTCATAGGTATTACCAAATCCACCTTTGGCACTCAATAAATTTGTGACTCGATATTTACCATTTAAAAGCAAGTCGGAACCACAGGATTGACAGTAACGACTCTCCTTGATACTTTTCGGTTTAGGACAATGAGGATTAATGCAAAAACTCATGGATTTTATTGGTAGAGTACAAAATAAACTTGATGATTAAAATATCCCCTGATATATTTAAGGTTTATTGCCAAGAAAAAAGCCGCGCAATCCCAAAGTTACCACGGCACTTAAAAAAGCTACAACCATGGGGATAATCAGGGATTTAAACCCTTTCAAGTCCGCAATATCTTTAACTAGGATTGCATAACTATCTTCGACTTTTTCCAGTCGTTTATCCATTGTTTCGACTTTCTGATCAAGAGTTTTAATATCTCCTTTGATTTCTGTGACTTCCACCTT
>NZ_SFBZ01000101.1:0-12074 GCF_007095495.1 Microcystis sp. M_QC_C_20170808_M9Col
TTAGCTAGTGGGAGTAGTGACAATACTATCAAAATTTGGGAAGTAGCAACCGGAAAACAATTGCATACTCTTACTGGTCATTCTAGTGGGGTTTTGTCAGTAGTATATAGTCCCGATGGTCGCTATTTAGCTAGTGGTAGTTATGACAAAACTATCAAAATTTGGGAGGTAGCAACGGGAAAAGAATTGCGTACCCTTACTGGTCATTCTAGGGCGGTTTGGTCAGTAGTATATAGTCCCGATGGTCGCTATTTAGCTAGTGGGAGTAGTGACAAAACTATCAAAATTTGGGAGGTAGCAACGGGAAAAGAATTGCGTACCCTTACTGGTCATTCTTACCGGGTTTATTCAGTAGCATATAGTCCCGATGGTCGCTATTTAGCTAGTGGGGGTGATGACGATACTATCAAAATTTGGGAGGTAGCAACGGGAAAAGAATTGCGTACCCTCACTGGTCATTCTAATGTGGTTAGGTCAGTAGCATATAGTCCCGATGGCCGCTATTTAGCTAGTGGGAGTCATGACAATACTATCAAAATTTGGGAGGTAGCAACGGGAAAAGAATTGCGTACCCTTACCGGTCATTCTGAGACAGTTTTATCAGTAGCATATAGTCCCGATGGTCGCTATTTAGCTAGTGGAAGTGTTGACGATACTATCAAAATTTGGCGGGTGGGACAGTAAACTTGTGTTGGGGGTGACAGCAATAACTTTTGTCTATCAAAAATGAGCGATACTTGCGGGAAACTGCACCGATGTCTTTAAAAATATTGGGTTTTGGCTCAAATTATTGAATCGAGCAGTTTTCTCCTAAATAGGGTATGCGGCAAAAAGTACGGGCGAAGCATTCGGATAGAAAATCTACAGTTTCACCGATAGGTTATTGTCCGAATGC
The DNA here is from genome assembly GCF_007095495.1 of Microcystis sp. M_QC_C_20170808_M9Col. Classification (NCBI taxonomy): domain Bacteria; kingdom Bacillati; phylum Cyanobacteriota; class Cyanophyceae; order Chroococcales; family Microcystaceae; genus Microcystis; species Microcystis sp. M_QC_C_20170808_M9Col. The sequence continues at coordinate 896 of NZ_SFBZ01000101.1, forward strand.
TTCGCCCCTACAGGACGCGGGCCGATAAAGACGCAAGATTTTGAACGACGATTCTCTCACAATCTTGCACCTGTGGGAGCGAGAAAAGCCACAAAATCTCTACCTTGCTTACATCTCACATTTATTCAGCAAACCCTATATAATGTGTATATTAACAATCTACTATACACAACTAGGGATAGGATGACGACTAACATTATCATTGATGACCAACTCATGGCTGATGCTCTTAAAGCTACTGGTTTAAAGACTAAACAAGAAGTTGTTGAATTGGGTCTTAAGACTTTGATTCGGCTCAAACAACAGGAGAAAATTAAAGCCTTTAAAGGTAAGCTTAAATGGGAAGGAAACCTTGAGGAAATGAGGCACAATCAATGATTCTTGTGGATTCTAGTGTTTGGATTGATTTACTGCTGGGAGTTGAGCCGATAGCTATTGGTGATATTATTCTCACCGAAGTTCTCCAAGGTTTTAGGAGTGATAAGGATTATCAAATAGCCTATCGCTTACTAACTTCATTGACTATTTATGATTTACTAGGTTTGAGAATGGCATTGAAAAGCGCGGACAATTATCGCCAGTTACGCAAGAAGGGGATAACTATTAGGAAAACTGCTGATGTTATTATTGCCTCCTTTTGTATTGAAAATAATCTTCCGCTCCTTTTTTCAGATAAAGATTTTATTCCTTTCGTGAAGCACTTAAAGCTAATTTCAGCTTGTCCTACTACTAATGATGAACGATGATTGAGTTGCGACTCATTTCTATTAACGAATGTTGAGTAAAAAGTGCTTCTATTTGGGTTAGATTATTCTGAAATAATGCTTCTAATTCAACATTCGTAATGTTACCCGTAGTCACTAGCAGAAGCTTATAAGGTTCTTGACTAATTAAAAATGAATCGAGAAAATCTGTGTCTTTGGTAATAACAATACGATTTTGTTGAATTGAAAGAGCGTTAATTTCTGCATCTGTCATGGCATTTTATCGACTAAAAACTTCATGGTGCAATTTGGTAGATGCTTTTTACCTGAGTCAACCGAGTGGCAAACAATAACGCGGCTAGAATATCCTCCCGTTCCAAATCATCGTAGTCGGCTAAAATATCTTCGATACTCATGCCAGAACTAAGTAATTCTAGGATAAATTCAACAGGATAACGCAATCCTCGAAGGCAAGGTTTGCCATGACAGATATTTAAATCGAGGGTGATTCGCTGCCAAAGTTGTTTTTCCATAGGTAATTCAGTTGCTTGTCATCTGCCTTTTTCCCCAGGGGATATTTCTAAGAAGAAAGTTGCCCGCTAGTTTGTCCTTAGCTGCTATATTAACTGGTTAAACCGTGTTTTAGGGCAAAACGTACCAATTCCGTGCGACTATTAGTACCAGTCTTGCTAAATAAGCGACTGACGTATTTTTCTACGTTTCTGACGCTGGTTTCTAGACGACTGGCAATTTCTTTATTCATCAATCCCTCCGCTACTAAATCTAAAACACTTTGTTCCCGGGGGGTAAGGTCAATTTTAATCGGGGGGGGAGTAGTAGTAAAAGTGTTCTGTTGTCCCACCTGCTGTTTTAATTCCCGGATATCTCGGGCAATTTCTTCTAATCTAGCGTTTTCGCTGGTGGCTTGCAGGGATTGACGACGGCGCTCGATTAAAGACTTGATTAATGCTTCTAATTCTTCGGGATCGAAAGGCTTGGATAAATAAGCATCACAACCGGCATTATAACCCTGAATGCGATCGCTTGTCATCCCCCTAGCAGTGAGAAAAACCACGGGAATTGTCTGAAAACGAGCATCTTCGCGCAATTTCTTCAGAAACTGATAGCCATCCACCTGCGGCATCATAATGTCGGAGATGACTAATTCCGGAATTTCTTGATTGAGTAAATCCCAGGCTTCGTTAGCATTACTAGCAGTTCTTACCTCGAAGTCATCCCCGTACTGTAGATATGCTTGCACAGATTCACGAACCCCCGGTTCGTCATCCACTAACAAAACTTTCGCAGGTGTGTCCATCAATTTCTCGCAGCGATCGAATATTGTCCGAATCCTATCTTATCAGCTAAGGAGATAGGAGTCAGTAGTCAGGAGGCAAAAGGCACTCATGCAAAAGGCAAAAGGCACTCATGCAAAAGGCAAAAGGCACTCATGCAAAAGGCAGCTTTGTTCTTCCCACACCCTACACCCCACACCCTACACCCTACACCCCACTTCCCCACTTCCCCACTTCCCAGATCATCCTCAAGATAGTGACGGTGAGTTAAACTAGCAGATAGAACTAAAAAGTTACAAAAATCACCTAGATTATTTTAGAATCCTTTCACCATTCTTAACAAATCCCGTGACCATTCTCTGCTGGCTCGATCGCATTAGTGCTTCTGATCGCCCCCTGGTGGGGGAAAAAGCTTTTATTGCCAGTGAATTACACCAGGGAGGATACCCAATTATCGGGGGATTTGCCATTTTTAACCGCATTTTTGCGGAATTTTTGGAAACTATCAACAAGGCTGACTCTTTCTTGACTGATTTTCCGCAATCTTCCCTCTATTTAGACGTAGATAACGCAAAAGCTCTGCAATTAGTCGCCAAAGAGAGTCGGCGCGCCATTTTACAAGCGCAAATTCCTCCTCTCTGGTTAGAAGAACTAGCGGCGGCCGTGGCACAATTATCCATGGATACCCTAGTATGGCGCTTTTCCCTACCAGCTAATCTGGCTCGGCGAACTCTCGGTTTATTTTCTGCCCCAATCAGTGGAATTAAAGCAGATAATCTAGAAAATGCCCTAAAACAAGCTTGGGCGGAGTTATTCACCGCCAGAAGTCTATTTTATTGGCGAAAAATGGGAATTGGTTTAGAAAACATTCAATTATCTTTACTGGTACAACCGTTATTACCGGCCAATTGTGCGGGAAATGTGTTGATTAATGACGATAACTGGAAAATTCAGGCAGTTTGGGGGTTAGGACACAGTTTAGTTAATGGAGAAGTGGCACCGGATACCTACATTATCGATCGCTCCGGTCAATTACGCAGTCGGCAATTAGGCAATAAATCCCGCGCTTATTATCTCAATAGTGACAGTAATCTGCTTGCGGCACAATTATTAGCACCCAGTTTACAGGAAAGCTACTGTTTAGATAATTTCGCCCTCGATCGCCTTTGTCAACTGGTTCAATCTCTACTGGCGGAAAAACCGACGTTAACCAGCATAGAATGGCTGATGATGCTGGATGGTCAAATTTATATTCTTAGCTGTCACAGTCAGGAAATCACCGCTACTACCTGCCATTATCCCTTAAGAGGATTAGGGGCATCCCCGGGGTTGGCATCGGGAGTGGCAAAAGTGATCAGCAATTTCGACTCCCCAGAGGCAAATTTTCAGGATTGCATTCTGGTTACTACTAATTTACCTCCGAAAAAACTGCCCCATTTACGCCAAATTCGAGCAATGATCACGGAACAGGGGGGATTAACTAGCCATGGAGCCATTTTAGCCCGGGAATTAGCCATTCCTGCCATTGTCGGGGTGAAAAATGCCACGGAAATTATCCGCTCAGGCGAGATAATTTTAGTAGATGGTACGAGGGGAATTATTTCTCTAGCATCTCAGGAACAGATTTCCTTACCCCCTCCACCCCCCAGAGAAACCGACGGGACGGCAATTGCTACCCGTTTGATGGTTAATCTCAGTCAAACTGAAAGTATTGCCAGAATCCAAGAACTGCCTATTGATGGGATCGGTTTATTGCGCTCAGAATGGATGATTTTAGAGTTACTTTCTCAGCGTAATCTAGAAGAATGGTTAACGCCAGAGCATCAAGAAGCATTGATCGAGAGATTAAGTGATTTAATCGCACAATTTGCCCTTAGTATCCAGCCTAAGCCTTTATTTTACCGTTCTTTTGATGCTCAACATTCGACTAAAGACAGTCGGGGAACCCATGGTTATATATTAGATCCGACTCTATTCGATCTGGAATTGCAAGCTTTACGACGGGTACAAACCACCAGCGCCACCAATATTAATTTACTGCTTCCCTTTGTCCGCGGGGTTGAAGAATTTATTTTCTGCCGGCAACGGGTACAATCGGCTTTACTCACTCAAGTCCCTTCTTTCCAATTGGGGATAATGGTGGAAGTACCCGGGGTAATCTTTCAATTAGCGGATTATGTGCAAGCGGGGGTACAGTTAATCGCTATTGGTACTAATGATTTAACTCAATTACTTTTAGGTAGCGATCGAGAACATTTCTCAGAATATTTTAACGCCCGTCATCCCGCAGTCAGGGCAGCTTTAAAACAAATTATCACTCAAGCAAAAGTTTTACAGATTCCCTGTTCCGTTTGCGGCATGGCCATCGTCCAGTATCCTGAACTTATCGATGATCTGATTGCTTGGGGTGTGACTTCTCTTTCGGTGGATACAGAAGCAGTTTTAGCCACTAGAGAGGCAATTGTTCGCGCCGAAAGAAGATTTTTATTGGAAAATAGCAGATAACTTCCCCACTACCTCACTACCCCACTACCCCACTACCCCACTTCCTAATTCATACTTTGTGCTTTTTGTCAAAAAAACTTTTTTTTTGCAATAAAACTACACAAAAAAAAGATCATCGTTGTGGGTGAAATTGACTCATTTACCTGTCTTAGTTAGGATTACCTTCTAGGTGTGGCAAGGGGTTCAACCGTTGCTGCCCAAAAAAGCATAGAATACCCCACTATGAAATTCAGTAAAATCGCTGTAACCATTGTAACATCGTTGTTAAATAAAAATCTTTCTCAATTAATTCTTAAGAATTTGTAAATATTGCGAAATGTTAATTTAAATATTCTCAAGTTTTTGGAGTCAATGAATAATTTTTGCTTATCTTTGAGCAACATTGGGTTAGAAGTCAGGAGACTCCGAGACAGGAGACTCCGAGACAGGAGACAGGAGACAGGTTTTAGGTGTTGGGGTGTTGGGGTTTTGGGGTTTTAGTTCAATTTCCCCACTTCCCCACTTCCCCACTTCCCCACTTCCCCACTTCCCACTTCCCGCTCCGGCGCTCTTCTTAAACAGGATTTAGCATTAGATAAGGTTTGCTGAATAAATCTGAAAACTTTGTTGGGTAACACTTTTAGACTTTTTGTCAATCAAAAAGTACCAGATATGGGAGTGATCGGGGGGAAAATTCAGGGACTTTTTCCCTGAAAATTAGGTAATTGACCTCCTCAAAATCGGGAAAACCCTACACCCCACACCCCACACCCCACACCCCACACCCTGTCCCCTAATGCCTAGAGAATTTCAATAATTCCTTGACTGCCATCGAGACGAATTAATTGACCATCTTTTAACAATTTCATGGCATTATGCACATCCATAACCGCGGGAATTCCGTATTCTCTGGCAATAATAGCACCATGGGATAATTGTCCCCCCACCTCGGCAATAATGCCCACAGCCCGGGATAATAAAGGCGACCATCCTGAGTCAGTATAGGGAATAACGAGAATAGTATTAGGGGCAATTTCTAGATTTTGTAGGGTTGGCATAATTTTGATTCGTCCCTCCACTGTCCCCCCACTAGCGGCAATTCCCTGTAAGCGTTTTTTGGCAGTTAAATTTGAAACTAAAAATTCTCTTTTCGGTGGTTGTCCATAAACGATGTAGGGAATATCGGTTAATTGAGAGTTTTCTTGGAATTGTTGGCGACGCTGACGGATAATTTGCTTAAGATTGGCGATTTTATTATTCTGACCTAACTGGATAACTTCTGAGTAATTTAGATAAAATATATCTCCCGTCTCCGATAATATTTGCTGCTGTAACCAGAGGGTTTCTAAAGCGAGAAAATGCCAGCGTAGGTGAGCTAAAAGACGGGAGTAAATTTCAGTCACTTGGTTTTTGATATTTAATCTTTTTTGGACAGTATGGGAAGATTTAACTTTTTTATGGCTATTATTACCCGGACTATCTAAGGGGAGTTGTAGCAGCTCTTGGGGATTTTCTCGCCATCTCGGTATGGAAATATCAGTCCCCACTTCGCTTAAATAACCGTAGGTTTCTAACCAGAGGGAAAAAGCCGAGTCAAAATCTCGATCGAGCGTATTTTTTCTCAGTTCAGATAGCGATCGCATTGAGGCTATTTCTGGTGCTTGGGAGTTATCCAATTTCTCAAAAGGTACTTGCGAAATACTGCGACGCAAAGCAAAGCTAAGAGGGGCAAGAATACTATAATAGGTGGCTTTTTTTAAGACGGTTAAAATCTCCTCAATTTGCTCTAAAATCTCCCCTGAAGATAAAGCTTCTGGGGAAGTAGCGTTAATTTTTTTGAGCGTCGGGATAAAATAGTTTTTTTGATCTTGGCTAAAGTCTTTTTCTAACTGTAATTCCCGTCCTAAAAGTTTTAATAAACCAGGGGAATTAGCCAAAGTTGCCGTTAAAGGTGGTTTGGTAAACTTTGCCCCTTTGGTCAGGAATTCTAAGCTTTCTGGAGGTAATCCCATGCGACGGAAAATTGTGCCTAATAAAGAAGCATTAAAATAGGCTCTTTGATAGTGTAAAGTCGCTGTTTCATTGAAGTCCAAATCGAGGGCTTTTTTGTCTAAAACTAACTGGAAAATATCTCCCCAAACTCCACAGGTTAAAGGACGATTAATTGACCAAGGCAAAGGACGAATCACCCCAGGGATAACTTCAGCTGCGATTTTTCTTGTCCAAATTTGCTGTAAATTAGTGATAGAACGGCACTGTAATAACCATAATTTTCGTCCGTCATGAGTCCATTCTATATCTTGGGGAATGCCATGATCAAGGTTTTCTAATTGCCGACAAAGATTAGCTACCTGTTGAATAATAGCCGGGGGAATATCTCCCGCTCCGATGATAATATTTTCTTCTAAATTAACTCGATAACTTTCGGGGGTGATTCTTCCCGATACAACTCTGGTGGCATCTCCGGGTAAAGCTTCAATAACCACATCTAAACTGAGAGGATTAATCGGATCACGACTGAAGGCAACTCCCGAAAAAACTCCTCGAATTTGTTCTTGGATTAACACAGCCATGGCCGTGTTTTCTTGACCTCGATCGAGTCGATAATTAACAGCATTAGGACTATTATAGGAGGTTTGGCAACTTAAAATCGCCGCCGCTAAATTTTCTCGATCGATGACGTTAAGAATTGTGGTATATTGTCCCGCAGATGAGGCGGTTTCACTATCTTCTCCAATAGCGGAAGAGCGCACGACTAAGGGATGATTAATATCAGGATTAAGAGATTCTATTAACGGTTGTGGATCATCCCCCGGTGGTAAAATCCACCCCCTAGGAATGGGATAACCGGCACGCTTAAGATAGGCTAAAGTGGCGGCTTTTTGTCCCACTTTTAAGGCCGTCAGATTGTCATCAAGGGTTTGGAGCGATCGATCTCCACGAAAAAAACGAAACATAGTTTTTGATTCATTGTTAACACTTGCTTCGGGTAAGTCTAAATCGTCGGCTATTTTTTGAAAAATTGCCCCTAATAAACAGGCTAAAGCAATGGCAGTTATAATATAACCTGAATCGTGGGGACGGCGCAAGGTGAGAATTAAAGCTAATAAAAATAATCCTACCAATCTACCCGTAGATTTTTCTCGAAAAATAGTAAAGCTAATCCCACTAATGATTGAGGTGAGAAAAACAGCGACAAAATCGTGAACGATTAATCCCCAGAAAACATTAGTAGTTCCCGCACCTTTTCCTAACCAATAGCGCCCCATGACTAAGGCAATTAAAGCTAATAATTCCCAAGGGGAGCCGGTGGGAAAAAATAAACGGGTTAGGAAAATAACGATAATTCCCTTGGCTGCTTCCGAAATTACCGCCAAAATTCCCACCAATTTACCCCCATGGTAAAAAGCGGCAGTTACACCGATATTACCAGTACCTAATTGGGATAATTTACGTCCAGTTACTAGATAATTTATCCAATCGATCAGAGGCAGTCCCCCGATTATAGGACAGACTAAAAAAATAAATAGGGAACCCCAAATTTCTCTCATTTAAAATGCGTCTTAGTTTAGTATCTTGTCTTAGTAACGACCTTGAGAACATGAACACGAAAGCGATAAAATAAATTGAGTTTAATGGCTTAAAACCCAAGCAGATGGAGCAAATAAAGGCAATAATTGCGGATTTTAAGCGGCAAAATCAACGAGAATATACTTACCTTTAAACTGAAGAAAAAAGCGAAAAGAGTAAGGTGGACGATGCACACCCTACAGACTTAAGAAAATCTGATTGACAGTGAGATTTAATTCCGTGAAAGTCTGGGAGATCAGGATATCTCTGTCTCGAAATTGCCGAATTTGATATTCTTCCTCAACTAAGCGACAAACAGAGATGGTCGGTTGTTTAGGAGTGCCGAGAAAATTACGCCCACCCAAGGCTGCATAATCGACAATCCAATATTCAGGAATACCCATTTCTTCATAATCAGCAAATTTTAAGTAGTAATCATCACGCCAGTTAGTCGATACGACTTCAATTATCAGAGGGATAGATGCACCATCCCTAAGGATTGATTCTTTTTTCCATAATTTTTCCTGAGCGAGCTTGGTTCGATTTAGCACTAATACATCGGGAAAATAACCAGAATTTTTACCAGCAGGTCTGACAATCGCTTGGTTAGGAATTAAATAAGGAAGCCCTAGTCTATCAATTATTCCACTGAGTTTAACAGTTAAAAATCCTTTGATTTCCTCGTGTTCTCCTGCGGGTTGTGCCATTTCAATAATATTTCCCTTGTGTAGCTCATAACGCACTCCCGAATTTTCAGGCAGCCAAAGGACGAATTCCTCGAAATTAACAGTTTTAGGTAAAGTTTGGCTCATAGCTGGCAAAATAGCATTCTCTCTCTACTAACTTCCTTAGCTCTATTTTACCTTGAAGTAAGGTGGGCATTGCCCACCCTACAAACTCTCTACACAATCTGCGATCGCACTATCGCTGCCAAAAACGATGAGGACGAAACCAAAAATATAATTGGTAACGACGGCGAGGCCCATAAGAAGGATTGGAAGGAGTCAGTTGCCAGTTAGTTTTTAGATCTCCATTTGGCAATATTACACCCTCATAAAATTCTTTACCGCCGGACCCGCCTAGTAAGTTTATAAAGAGGTCTCCTTGATTAACGCTGAATGTTCCAGCCCATCCAGATAGAGTGTTCTGGCCATGTCTAGCTGCTGGTACGTCAATGTACTGCATGATGAAGTCGATGTCGTTTGATTGAGTCCAGTGCTTAATGCAAGAACCGTCACGGTAAAACCGCAGAAAATCTACTTCCCCAAAGTGTTCTTCATAGGGTTCAGAGTAATAGAATCCATCAAATCGTATTTTGCTTGACCCACCAAAATTAAACATCAATTTAGCTCAAAAAATCTTTATTTTGGACAATTAGGTTGGGTTGAGGGACAACGTAACCCAACCCCAAAGGCGACCTTTAATTAACGATACACACTACCCCCCCCTATAATGTATTCTGCATGACAATTTAATAAAAATTAACATTTAGGCTATCCCGTACTTGTGGTGATAAGCAGAGTTATCTAGGGGAGGGCGCAAGCATTCCATTGCTGTCAACTTAAGGGAATAGCCCCCCAAATTTGTTGAGAGAGAGCCGCCCTTTTCCCCGTTCCCTATTCCCTGTTCCTTTGCCTATAGTAGGCTGCGTTCTCTAACCTGAAACCATCAATGAAAACTTCAATTAACCCTTCATTAATTGGAGGGGTTGATCATTTTAAACCAGAAAACGGGTTTCTTTAAGAAACCCGTTTTCTTGAATGTTCCAGCAATTCCTGATGATGAAGACGATGTCGGCGGCTTAGATGTGTAGTTATAGCGCTTTTCACGTTACTGAGGTATCGACAAGTTTTGCCAACAAAGGGTTTAAGCCCCTTGCCCATGGCTCATTCTGATGAAAAATGCTATGATTGCTTTGAGCGCATAGAAGAGACGAGTGCTAATATTAGGAACAACAGCTTCGGAAATTTCCGATCCTCCTGGATCATAGATATAGCTATCGGAAATTTCCAATCCCTCTGGATAATTTGTCGGGGGAACGGCGAACGTAGTGATTTCCCTAGCAAGGGCTTCGGAAATTTCTGATTCTCCTGGATAATAGATATAGCTATCGGAAATTTCCAATCCCTCTGGATAATAGGTATAGGTAAATGTGGTATATTTTGAGTTATCAGAAAATGCCGGGGGACGTAATTGCGGAATTTCTCCACCCAATACCGCAGACCCAGAGCAATCTTCAAGGGGCATATATTGTTTAGCCATCGAAATCTCCTTAGTAATTGATAACGGAAAAACGTGAGAGATTTAACTGGAATTACACTGATGGACAAAATTAACAAATCAACTCTGCTGTAACTCATACTACTCAGTCCTCTATGCTAAGATGATCCAAAAAACGCAAGTTTTTAAATTGATGGGCAAAAAAGCTTAATTTCACTCAATAACCAAGTAATTATATAGATGTTTATTTTTGACAATAAAACTAATATTTTAATTGATTCTCAGGAATTAACCTTTAAAAGTGAATATTTTTGTGACTTTTCTCGCTATTTTCAGAATCGAGAATTTGTCAACGGAGATGCTTTACAACTCAGTGGTGATCATTTTGAAGGGTATCTTTCAAAGATCATCATCGATGAAGTGATGTTAGAATTATCGCAACGTAATTGTTTAATAAATGTTGTGGGAGTAGTCCATTCTAAAATGTGGGTTTTTGCGATTCCTATTCGGGTGAATTCCGTCTTCTTCCAAAATTTGTATCCATTAGAAAATAACTATCTGGGGATTATCCCCCCTAAATCAGAAATTTCCGTTTTTCAACATCCTTTTTCTAATCGTTTTCAGCTTTACGTTCATGATAATTATCTGCAACAATTGTGCCAAAATTTAGAGTTACCAGAAGCGAAAAAGTTTTTAAATTCTTCCGCTTCTTCTATTGTGATTTGCCCATCGGAAAAAATTCGTCATCTCCAACAATCTTGTCATCAACTTTATCAAATGCTATTTAATTGGCTCTTCTGGTTTTCGTGTGTTAATTTTTGTTATGAATTAAAGCAAGCAAACAGCTTAAGTCGAAGATGTTGAAAATTGGTAAATCCATAACTCATTCTTTTAATAAGCTTTATT
>NZ_SFBZ01000102.1:0-2813 GCF_007095495.1 Microcystis sp. M_QC_C_20170808_M9Col
GCAAATGAGAAAGATAGTTTTGATGATGAACGTCCTCAACATCAAGTAACTGTCCCCCCCTTTTTCATGGGTAAATATCCCGTCACCCAGGCCCAGTGGAGAGCAGTTGCCTCTCGCACCGATTTAAAAGTAGAAAAAGACCTTGATCCTGATCCTTCCTACTTTAAAGATCCCCCCAAACCCCCCTTTTTAAGGGGGGCTTCCGATTCCCCCCCTTTTGAAGGGGGGGCTAGGGGGGGATCGCCCACGCGCTGGGATAGACCCGTGGAACAAGTCAACTGGTACGATGCGATCGAATTCTGTGCGAGATTATCGAAACTAACGGTTCGGGAATACCGACTACCGAGTGAAGCGGAATGGGAATACGCTTGTAGAGCGGGGACAACAACCGCCTTTCACTTTGGGGAAACCATTACGGGGGAATTGGCTAACTACAATGCCAGCAAAACCTACGCTGATGAACCCAAAGGAGAATATCGAGAAGAAACGACTCCTGTGGGACAATTTTCCCCCAATGCCTTCGGACTGTACGATATGCACGGCAATGTCTGGGAATGGTGCGCCGATACCTGGCACGATAACTATGACGGTGCGCCGAGGGATGGCAGTGTCTGGACAGAAAATGGGTATGATAATCATTCTTCTCTGCGGGGCGGTTCTTGGTACATCGATCCATTTAACTGCCGTTCCGCTTCCCGCTACGACGACTACCGCCGCGACTACAGCGGCGACTACGGTTTTCGGGTGGTGTGCGGTGCTGGGAGGACTTTGTAACCCTTTTCCTCTTTTTTTCCCTTTTTACCCTCATTCCCTATTTTTTCTTTTTTCTTTTCTTTCCGGCCCTTAGGCGGGTCGATTTTTTTGAGAAAATGGCGTTAATGTTAAATTTTATACTAAATCCAGTTATTAAAGACTGATTATTTATTCCCCTTTTTGCCTTTTGCATGAGTAGAAAACGGGTTTCTCGGAGAAACCCGTTTTCTGTGCGTTACTCGAGAGTTATCGGTTATCAGTTGGGAAGGTGGTGTTATATTATGGGTAGTAAAGTTGCTCAAAAAGCCAGCTACAACCATGAGCGCTCTTGTCAAACCCTCTAGCCTGATTCCCAAAGGATTGCGGGTGCAACAGATTAATAATCTCACCCTATTCAAATTTACAGATGAACTGGGCGATCGGATGCAGACGCTTCTTGACAAGAAAAAAGCTGATGATCTCACCCCGGAGGAAGTCCTTGAGCTAGAAGCGATTGGCGAACTCGACCAAATTTTCAGCTACATCAACGCTGTCATTGCCGCCAGAGTAAATGGTCATTCCTAAATCGCTCTACCATATTGTTCGACAACGCGCTAGGTTCCGGTGTGAATACTGTCACTATCCCGAACTCCTCAGTTCCGCCCCTCTTTCGATCGACCATATTCAACCCCAATCCCTCGGTGGTAGCGATACGCTGGACAACCTCGCCCTAGCCTGTCGTCGTTGCAATGAAAGGCGTTATAACTTCACAACGGGGATTGACCCAGAAACCGAGGCAGAAGCTTCACTGTTCAACCCACGCCAGCAAATATGGTCAGAGCATTTTCTGTGGTCGGCGGATGCCTTGAAAATTATTGGCAAAACTCCATCAGGACGCGCCACCTGCAACCGCCTGGATTTGAATGATGAACGTCGTGAAGAACCCTTTATCCAGAATGCCCGACGGCAATGGATAGCCGGCCAACTCCATCCACCCAAGGATGACCCACGACAGGAAATTAGTGAGACTTAAGGCGTGGTTTAAAAAAGGTTGATCGGGAGTAACAAAAGCTTAATCCTGATTATTTATTTCCCTTTTTGCCTTTTGCATGAGTAGAAAACGGGTTTCTCGGAGAAACCCGTTTTCTGTGCGTTACTCAAGAGTTATCGGTTATCAGTTGGGAAGGTGGTGTGATATTATGGGTAGTAAAGTTGCTCAAAAAGCTGGTCAGTTTGCTATTAGAATAGTAAACGCTGATAAATATCTCAGCCCAGAAAAGAAAGAAGTTATCCTGTTATAATAAAGTTAATTGATAAGTAGGTAGGCGTTAAAAATTATCAGATGCCCCCTTATCAAGGGGGATCCCCCCGCCTACCGGCACCCCCCTTATCAAGGGGGATCCCCCCGCCTACCGGCACCCCCCTTATCAAGGGGGGCAGGGGGGATCGAACCTAAAGTCCATTTTTCATTTAATTATAACCAGCTACTTATTTGCTTAATTTAAGTTATGAACTTCAACCTTGATCTGGAAGATGAATTAAGTCAGCAACTACAGGCTTTATCTCGCTCTACAGGCAAATCCCAGAATGCTTTGATCCGAGAAGCAATACAGCTTTTAATTACCACAAAGGAACAGTCGCAATGGTCGTCAACTATCCTTAATTTTCAAGGGGTAAGTGATGCTATTGTTTTTGAAGCTTATAGAAAGGAACTTTCCCCACCTAGAGAAGATGAGGTGATTTAGTGCTGGTTTTGCTCGATACTTGTACGATTAGTGATTTTGTCAAAGGTGATAGCAATACTCTAGGGCAGATCAAAAATCACTGTCTGTTAATAGGTGCAACGGCGATTACTCTTGACATCCTCACCGCCGTAAACGGACGGTGATTCCTCACCACGCCACCTTTTTAGGATGGTCGTTGAATGGGGTTGACGCTTCACAGGATACTGCTACCTTAGCGGTAGTCTTATGCTTTCCGACCCGTCCGTTTTGATTGTCCGAATGCCGGACGGCCACTTTGAACAAGTCGAAAAAATCTCATGTTCAACCTTATTTCCTAGAAAGTTTTACTCGTTCAAG
>NZ_SFBZ01000103.1:0-12660 GCF_007095495.1 Microcystis sp. M_QC_C_20170808_M9Col
CAAGAAGGATAATGCAAGGTTTTTGAAAGTCCCAATCCTATTTTCTTGCACTAACATCGGACTTTAACAGGTCAAAAGCTTTATTTTAAAAGGGTTTTACCATTATTCAGCAAGCCCTAAATAGCTGGTTTTGCTCTGGTTTTTTACCTAGGCAAAAACCGGGGATAGGACGATCAAATAATCCTGATCCCCCTGACTAATTAGTGAAAATCGGGACTATGACGAATCAAACTCATAAACTCTTGACGAGTCTTAGCAGAATCGGCAAAAATACCGCGCACGGCACTCGTAGAAGTCCAAGAACCGGGTTTTTCAACCCCGCGCATTACCATACACATATGAGTCGCTTCAATCACCACAGCTACCCCTTGAGGTTGTAGTAATCCTTGCAAAGCATCGGCAATTTGTGCGGTTAAACGTTCCTGCACTTGCAGTCGTCTGGCGTACATTTCACAGATGCGGGCAATTTTCGATAAACCGATCACTTTCCCGTTAGGAATATAGGCAACATGAGCGCGGCCGATTATCGGTAAAATATGGTGTTCACAGGAGCTAAAAATATCGATGTCTCGGATTAAAACCATCTCGTTAGCATTCTCGTGAAAAACTGCCCCATTCAGCAATTCATCCAGGGATTGCTGATAACCATAAGTGAGAAATTTTAGGGCTTTTACTACTCGTTTAGGAGTGTCTCGTAAACCTTCGCGATCGGGATCTTCTCCTAATCCTAACAGCAGTGTTCTTACCGCTTGCATCATCTCGGCTTCCGATACCGGCGATTTAGGTTCGGTAATCACTTCGGGAAAGTGATTGTAGTCATCATTGTCGAAAATTGCTTTGGACTTAGCTAAGGTCATAGATATTTTTACGGACTCCAATAGTTAATTAATCGGCCAAGTTTTCTGATGTTACCAATTGTCAATAAATACCCTTTGCTAGAGTATTTGTTTTTCTGGGCATCTAGACGATAACTAATGAAAGCTATCGGGTTATTCCCTCGTCTTTGGGGTTATCTCCGGTGCGGAAACTTGGAAAAATTGATTTTCCTAGTCACCGAAAAAGTCTTGAGTATCTCCCTAGTTAATTGAGGGCAGAGTTCTACTGCATAATTAATTTATTTTGTCAAGTAGTTCATTTGTTTGTTTGTTAGGGTAGTTTTCCTAGAATGATAATCGTTATCATTTTAACAAAAAATTTAGATTTACCAACAAAAATTTTGTCGCCAGATAAAGATAGTACCGTTAAGCTATTTAACTTATTTTGAAGATGTAGAGATATTTTGCGATTTTATCGCTTATATTCAGCAATATTACTGATTTTTTGGTATTCTTCCTCCGAGTATAAATCCGCCGGAGAAGCAAGGCGATCAAGAAAGAGGATTCCTTCCAGATGATCGTATTCGTGTTGAAAGATGCGCGCGACAAAATCCCTGAAAACTTGACGGATTTCGCGACCATTGCGATCGCAATAGGCCACCTCGATCCACTGATGACGGGGGACAAAACCGCGTAAATTGGGGACACTGAGGCAACCTTCCCAACCCTTGACCATTTCCTCGCTGACCCGCAAAATGCGAGGATTAATCACGGCAGTGGGTGGCATCATCGGAGCGTCGGGATAACGAGGATTGGGGTGAGAAGCAACGATAAACAGACGCAGAGACCGAGCAACTTGGGGCGCGGCGATTCCCACCCCGTGGGCAGCTTGCACGGTGGTAATCAGGGAATCGATCAAATCTTGACAGTCAGCATCGAGAAGATTATCGATCGCTGCTGCTTTTTGCTGTAGAATTGGATTTCCTAATTGGGTGATTGTTAAAACTTGCGTCATCTGTCTAAAGATTAATTGTTTCGCTCTGAAAATCATTTTATCTTGAGGGGAAAAATCTCGCTAAACTGATAAGGCTTCCCTGCAGCAGCACTAGAGCAACTTTGTTAATCAAAATTAACCGTGGATAGGCGTTGGGTTTCATGCTTCAGCCCAACCTACGTTCATCTTATATTTAATTCCACCCACCCACTTAATCAAAATTAACCGTGGACAGCAGCGCCCAACAACTTTGGCATAATCTCCTAGAGCGTCTAAAATTACTATTAACCCGTCCCGCTTTCGAGACTTGGTTTCAAACGGCGACGGTTAAAGAATGGCAAAACGATCGCTTAGTAATTCAGGCTGCCAATCCCTTTATTCTTAACCATCTTCAGAAAAATTATCTGTCAACAATTGCTGAAGTAGTGCAGGATATCGTCGGTTATCCCGTCGAGATTCAACTCACGGCACAACAGGGCGATTCGATCGCTATTTTCCAGCCTCACACTAGCTTAGAATCAGAATTATCCCCCAGTAATCAACTTAACCCTAAATATAATTTTTCCCGTTTTGTTGTCGGGCCAACCAATCGTATGGCCCACGCGGCCGCTTTAGCGGTGGCGGAATTACCCGGAAGGGAATTTAACCCGCTTTTTCTCTGTGGTGGGGTGGGATTAGGTAAAACCCATTTAATGCAGGCGATCGGTCATTATCGTCTAGAATTATATCCCCAATCCAGGGTTTTTTATGTATCGACGGAACAATTTACTAATGATTTAATCACCGCTATCCGTCAAGATAGTATGGAAAGTTTTCGTAATCATTATCGCCATGCTGACATATTATTAGTAGATGATCTGCAATTTATTGAAGGAAAAGAATACACTCAAGAAGAATTTTTTCATACCTTTAATACCCTGCACGAAGCGGGAAAACAGGTGGTTTTAGCCTCCGATCGCCTCCCCAAACAGATTCCCAGTTTACAGGATCGTTTAATTTCTCGCTTTTCTATGGGATTAGTCGCCGATATCCAAGCACCAGATATCGAAACTCGCATGGCAATTTTACAAAAAAAGGCCGAGTACGAAAATCTGCGTCTGCCAAGGGAAGTTATCGAATATATTGCCGTTAATTATACTTCTAATATTCGCGAATTAGAGGGGGCATTAATCCGGGCTACTACTTATATTTCTATCTCCGGATTGCCGATGACGGTAGAAAATATCGCGCCAGTTTTAAATCCACCAATGGCCAAAATTGCCACTTCTCCTGAGATTATTATGGCGGTAGTAGCGGAAAAGTTTCAACTCTCGATCGCCGATCTAAAAGGAAATTCCCGCCGACGAGAAATTAGTTTTGCCCGACAGATTGGGATGTATTTGATGCGTCAACACACGGATTTAAGCTTACCGCGCATTGGTGAAGAATTTGGCGGCAAAGATCACACCACCGTTATTTATAGCTGTGATAAAATTAACCTTTCCCAGCATCAAGATCGACAATTACAAGACATCTTAGCCCAACTAATCGAGCGAATTAACTCCCTCAGTCGCAATCAGTAGTCAGGGGTAATTATGAATGATGAATTGGGGAGATGGGGTTTTTCAGTAAACAGTAATCAGTGAACTGAAAACTCACATCTGATAACTGATAACTGATAACTGATAACTGATAACTGATAACTGATAACTGAGATTAACTACAGGAGAATAAACTGGCAATTGTAGCGATGAGATGAGAGGTCATGGGTAAACTATCGATCACCATAGCTGTACATAATAACATCATGTAAAGAATGGAATATTTAAACAGCGATCGAGCGATGTCCCGATCAAAAGGATTCTGTTTTAATCGCCAAGCTTTTTTTAGGAAAACAAACCCTAAAATTAAAGCCGCTACACCATAGACCACACCACAGGCAGCCAAGGGATAAATCAGGAGGAAAGTGAAAGGAACAACGATTAAAGTATAGAGCCAAATCTGCTCGCTAGTGGCTTCTTCTCCTTTAACTACGGGCATCATCGGGATATCCACTTCTGCATAATCATCCTTGATCATTAAAGCTAAAGCCCAAAAATGGGGAGGAGTCCAAAGGAAAATAATGGCGAATAAAATCCAGGGAATCCAACCGAGATCGCCCGTTACTGCCGCCCAACCGACGAGGGGAGGAATCGAGCCAGCTGCGCCACCGATAACAATATTTTGGACACTATGACGCTTGAGCAGATGGGTATAAATCAGCATATAAAATGCGATGCCGGTCATTGCTAAAAATCCGCTCAAAGTATTGACAAAAAAGACAAAAAGTGCTAGGGAAAGGGAGGCTAAAACGAGGGCAAAAATGAGGGCGTGGAGGGGTTGCACGCGACCGGAGGGGATCGGACGGGCGCGGGTGCGAAGCATGGTGTGATCGATGTCGCGATCATAGATGCAGTTTAAGGTTTGAGCGGCGGCGGCGGCGAGAGTGCCACCGAGGAGGGTAAGAAAGAGTAAGAGGGGGGAAACCTGGCCTTTAGAGGCGATTTCCATAGAAGCGGCTGTAGTAATCAGCAGTAGAGGAATAATTCGGGGTTTAGTGAGTTGATAATAACTTTTAGCGACTTGTAAAAAATTATCGTGGTGGCGAAGGGCTTGAGTTCCAGTCATCGTGATTAAATCCTTAGAGATGGCTTATGGGGGCGAAAGAACGATCGCGAAGGGCGAAAGTGGTAAAAGCGACGAGGGTTGCCACCAATAGCGCACCGATGCTGTGGTGGGTAATGGTTAAGGGTTCCACCTGTAGATGCAGTTTCAGGGTGGCAACGCCCAAAAACACCTGTAGGGCGACTAATCCCCCGGCGCTAAAAGCTAGTTTTTTGAGGAGAGGATGGATAGCGGCAGCTCGCCAAGCGAAGAAAACTAGGGTTAAAACCGAGATAGTGGCGGGAAAAACCCCGATAATGTGGCTATTCATCACGGTGCAGAGTTGGGAAACCGTTAAACACTGATGGGCCGCCCAACGGGAACCGACGAGACCGCCGAGGAGACATTGCAGATAAACTAGACCGGTGGCGACCATTCCCATCCCGGTTAGTTTCCCGACTGTACCTGTGCCACGGTAGGGAGTCAGACCGATAGCAATGACGATTAGGGTGGCAAAAAAGAGCAAAGCTGTGGCTAAATGGGCGGTTACGATGTCAAATCGCAGTAATTGGGTCACGGTTAATCCTCCCAGGACTCCTTGCAGGAGAATTAAAGCCAAAGCGGCGATCGCAGAGGGCAACAGCCAAGGGGGAAGATGGCGACGATACCACCAAGACAGACCGACGAGAGCGAGCGTACTAAACCCGATCAAAGAGGCATCGAGACGATGAAACCACTCCAGAAATACCTGTAGATTCATCTGCTGACGGGGAATCCATTGACCGTAACAGAGAGGCCAATCGGGACAAGCTAAACCGGCGTTCATAACTCTGGTGGCAGCACCCACTACCATTAGGGCGAAAGTAGCGATCGCAATTTTCCAGACTAAGCGGCGCATCCACACCTGAATATGGCCAGTTTCTCTTAGGGGTGTTGGGTTAAAAACAGATTCGGTCATCGGTTTGCCTGTTCTCAAGGAGTCTGTCATCAAAGATCATGGCTTTGTTCGCCAGTTAGTTATCACTGTGAATGAGTTTTTTTACGACCAGTAAAACCTTTTAGATATTCTTTAGATTTCTGGCCATTTCCGTTACATTTGTTTACATAAACTCAGAATAAGATATAAAAATTAGTTATTTAAAATACTTTCCCTGAAAACGATCCCAAAGAAAAGATAAAATTCTCAGAAGATGCTGGTTAAATTTCCCATCTATAGGGGAATCATGTTTTAGCCTTGAATAAGTAGCCACTATTGAAAATATTGAAAAGACCGTGAAAATTCCCAGCAGTATCCTGACGCTCGTACTCGGGATCGCCTTGACCTTAATTAGTCTCTGGTATGGCCAAAATCATGGCTTAATGCCTGTGGCCGCTTCCGAAGATGCTCAGGAGATAGATAATATCTTTAATCTGATGATGACCATCGCCACGGGACTATTTTTAATAGTTGAAGGCGTGATTATCTATATAGTGATTCGCTTTCGCCGTAAACCGGGGGATCAAACCGACGGGCCGGCAGTGGAGGGCAATGTGCCCCTAGAAATCTTCTGGACAGCCATCCCGACGGTAATCGTTTTTATCCTTGCCGTCTATAGCTTCGAGATTTATAACAATATCGGCGGTCTCGATCCCTTGATTTCCAAGGGTGGCAAAGGAGAAATCGCCCACCACGGTCATCACCACGGCACGATGATGGCCCTGGGCGGCGATCGCAGAGTAGCCCTAGGTATCGGCAATTCCTACGATGGTGAAGGAGTTCCCCCCCTAGTGGTCAATGTTAAAGGCATTCAATACGCTTGGATCTTCACCTATCCCGAAACCGGCATTGTTTCCGGGGAACTGCACGCTCCCGTCAATCGCCCCGTGCAACTGAATATGGAAGCGGGGGATGTGATCCATGCTTTCTGGGTTCCCCAATTGCGTCTAAAACAGGACGTTATCCCCGGACAGGAAACGGTTTTATCGTTCACATCCAACCAAATTGGTCAATATCCGATCATTTGTGCGGAACTTTGCGGGGCCTATCACGGTGGCATGAAATCTAGCTTTGTGGTTCACTCCCAAGGGGATTACGACCAATGGGTGCAGGATAACACGATCGCCGAAGTTGACAGCGATCGAACTGTAGCCATGACCACTAAAGATCGCTCTGATAGTCAATATTTGACCCCCTACACCGAAGAAATGGGCATAAATGGTGAAATCCTCGCCCAAGTTGCCCATCAGCAGCAAATGTAATTTTTCTTGTCATCTAAAATCTTGGCCTTATGACAGCATCAACGGAAATAACCACCCCAGCAACCGTTCCCGAGGTGATCCACCACCGCAAGTGGACGGATTACTTTACTTTCTGCACCGATCATAAAGTCATCGGTATTCAATATCTGGTGACTGCCTTTCTTTTCTTCTTTATTGGCGGTGCTTTCGCGGAAGTGCTGCGGACAGAATTAGCCACTCCCGACCCCGATTTCGTCTCCCCAGAACTATATAACCAATTCATGACCATGCACGGAACGATCATGATCTTTCTTTGGATCGTTCCGGTTGGGGCGGGTTTTGCCAATTATCTCATTCCCCTGATGATTGGGGCGGAAGATATGGCTTTTCCTCGTCTTAACGCTGTGGCTTTCTGGCTTAATCCCCCCGGCGGGCTGCTATTATTATCCAGTTTCTTTGTCGGCGCACCCCAGTCCGGTTGGACTTCCTACCCACCTTTAAGCTTAATTAGCGGCAAATGGGGCGAAGAATTGTGGATTTTGAGCCTTTTATTGATCGGGACTTCCTCGATTTTAGGCTCGATTAATTTCATCACCACGATCCTGAAAATGCGGATTCCTGAGATGGATTTGTACAGTATGCCGCTATTTTGTTGGGCAATGCTGGCCACCTCGACTCTGGTACTGCTTTCCACCCCCGTTCTCGCTTCTGCTCTCGTTCTCTTGTCCTTTGATTTAATCGCCGGCACGAGCTTTTTTAACCCTGCCGGCGGCGGCGATCCGGTGGTTTATCAGCATATGTTCTGGTTTTACTCCCATCCTGCCGTTTATATCATGATCTTGCCCTTTTTCGGCACGATATCGGAGATATTACCGGTTCACGCCCGCAAACCGATTTTTGGTTATCGAGCGATCGCCTATTCCAGTCTCACCATCTGTTTCTTGGGTTTAATCGTTTGGGCCCACCATATGTTCACCAGCGGCACCCCCGGCTGGTTACGGATGTTTTTCATGGCGGCAACTATGTTAATCGCCGTTCCCACGGGCATTAAAATCTTTAGTTGGTGTGCCACTCTTTGGGGCGGTAAACTTAGTCTCAATACGTCTTTATTATTTGGGATCGGTTTCCTGTCTTCCTTCCTCATCGGTGGTTTGACCGGGATTATGTTGGCTTCTGTTCCCTTCGATATCCACGTCCACGATACCTATTTTGTCGTCGGTCACTTCCATTATGTACTATTTGGTGGTACGGCAATGGCCCTGTTTGCTGCCGTTTACCATTGGTTCCCGAAAATGACCGGACGGATGTATAACGAGACTCTCGGTCGTATCCACTTTGTTCTCACTTTTATCGGTTTGAATTTAACTTTCATGCCGATGCACGAATTGGGATTATTGGGTATGAACCGTCGTATTGCCCTGTATGATGTGCAGTTTCAGGGTTTAAATGTTCTTAGTACCGCAGGGGCTTATATTCTCGGTATATCGAGTATTCCCTTCGCTATTAATATGGTCTGGAGTGCCTTTAAAGGTCAACCCGCCGGCCGTAATCCTTGGCGCGCTTTAACCCTAGAATGGCAAACCTCCTCTCCCCCAATTATTGAGAATTTCGAGGAAATGCCGATTCTTTGGTCTGGCCCCTACGATTACGGTATTGATCTGGAGGAATCAGAAGCCGCGGAATCAGTACAAGATCTCCTCGCTGAAGTGGGCGCCGAATCCCAATAATTATGGGGGATTAGACCTGGGGGTTGGGTGTTGGGGTAGTGGGGTAGTGGGGTAGTGGGGTAGTGAGGAATTTAGCTGAAATTTCCCTATCTCCCTATCACCCTATCTCCCTATCACCCTATCCCCCTATCACCCTATCCCCCCATCTCCCCACTCCCCGTCTCCCGTGTAAACTAAGGACATTCAATTATGCAAGGTTCAACGCTCGAAGATTCTCAACTATCTGTCAATTATCATCAAGAAACGGTGGAACACGGGCATCATGGCCACCCAGATCATCGCTTATTCGGTGTGGTTTTGTTTCTAGTGGCGGAAAGTTCCATCTTTTTAGGCTTATTTGCCGCTTTCTTGTTCTACCGTACCATGTTACCCGTTTGGCCCCCCGCCGGCACGCCAGAATTAGAGTTAACCCTACCGACAATTAACACGATTATTCTGGTGTCCAGTAGTTTTGTTATGCACATAGGACAAAAGGCGATTAAACAAAACAATAATGCCGGTTTACAATTGTGGTTCGGCATTACTGCCCTGATGGGAATTATCTTCCTTTGTGGTCAAGGATACGAATATTATCACGCTGAATTCGGTCTGACAACTAATGTTTTCACCAGCGCTTTTTATGCCTTAACCGGATTCCACGGTCTCCACGTTACTTTTGGTTTAGTGCTAATTCTATCTGTCCTCTGGCGTTCTCGTCAAAAAGACCACTATTCTAGTCAATCTCACTTTGGTGTCGAAGCGGCAGAATTATACTGGCATTTCGTCGATGTGGTCTGGATTATCCTGTTTTTACTGGTGTATATCTTGAGATAATTTTTGTTATTTACTAGGAGAAAAGGGCGATTAAGCGATCGCCCTTTTTTGTATATTTCAATTTATAAGTAGTCGTACAAAATAAATTTCCTAGTGGTGAGAGGGAACTCCAGAACTGCGGAACGGGCAACAGAAAAGAAATACAGCGATTGTTGCTTTACGGAGAAATGGGTAATTAATTTTGTTTAGGTACTTAGCAATTCCTATACTGGTGAGTAGAGAACAGAGCCAATTGATAACTAATATAGGTGGGTTACGGCGAATACTAGATAATTTTCCCTAGCATAAATTGTCGTCGCCTAACCCACCCTACACCTAAAATTAACGACGACCGAATAAACTCCAACCTTTGCCACCACTAACGGCCGGTTCAGCTTTTTCAGCGACGGGAGCAACTTCTGCGGGGGTTTCCTCACCGGAAAGATTAGAAAGATCGTAGTTTTCTACTAGGAAAAGAGACGCTTTTTCGATAGTAGAATAATCCCAGAAAAGGGTAGAAGGTAACTCTTGACCGACCCAATCTTCCAGATCACCCACCATCGTTACCGCATCGATCGAATCTAAACCATAACGGGTTAAAGGTTCAGTCACATTAATCGTTTTTGCATCCAAAGATAACTGATCAGCTAACTGTTTAACTAACCAATTTTGTACGAGATTATTAAGATTGGAGCTGGAGTTCATGGGTTTTTTCCTCGGTAGTTTGTGAATGGGCTAATTGAAAAGGCACGATCGAAAAATGTTGATTTTCTCGATATAATTTCAGCAATTCTTGGGCAACATTTTCTATATACACCTCAGACAGAGTGTAAGGCAGCGGCCGCAGAGTTCGCAGTAATCGGTGTAAACTCAACACCAACCATTCCCCCCGGGCAAAAAATTCACCCAAGATAGAACGATTATAAAGCCAAGTGTGTAAACAAGCAGAAGCGGCGTGTAAAGTACAGTATTTCTTGGCAATCTCGAACAATTCGGGTGATTGGTCGTGACCATACTCGAATTTCGATTGACTAATCTGTTCATCGTGAGCATTTAGTTCCTCTAAAACTAAATTACCCAACATCAATAGATTTTCTAATACTTCCCGGTCCACCTCCTGAGAATCTTTCAATCCTTCCAGCATATCAAGGGCAATCTCTAAACCCTGTAGGGAATCATCCATTCCCCGGCCAAATAATTCTAAATTATTGGGTTCAAAGGGAGGAACTGACTTTTCTAGGCTAAAAATCGCCTCTAAACGGGTTTTTAACGCCGACATGGTGCGCGAGTTGCGTTTAGCCCGATATTTGGTTAAAGGACGCAATTGTAGGATTAAAGCATGAAGATTGACGATCGAACTGCCGTCAAACATACTGATAATCGAATTATCCCGCAGTAGCTTCTGGAAGATGCCGAATTCGTGTTCTTCTCGCATATAAAAACGCGATCCCAAGACCACATAAACACTATTAACCATCTCCTCCAGACGGACGGTGACAAAATATTTTACCACCGAAGCCCAGACGCTAAACTGTTCGGGGATAATATGAAAACCTCTCGCAGCCGGAATCGTCTCGCAATCGCAAATAAGGATGTCAAGGAAAGCATCCACGAGAGTGCGCCGGGGTTGGGGCAAATCCATCACAGTTTTCTGATAAATTACCCGATTAACGGCAAAACTGAGGGTAGTTCTCAAAGCGGTATCGGCTGCCCCGTGGGAAAAAGCCGCGCACAACATTCGGGTAATCTGGAAACCTTTCAGGGCTAATTCTAAACCGTCTCCCTCCTCCCGTAAACGCATGGAATCGGGGACGAAACAATCTTTAAAACCAATGCCACTCATATCCGAGGCGCGCACGCCATGGGTGTATATTTTCGGCAAATTATAGTATTTTTCGGGGTCTAATTGCCGTTTATCTACCATAAATAGGGTTAAACACTTTGGCCCGCCGTTAGCATCGGTTTTCGCCAAAATAAAGGAAACTCCAGAGATAGTCGCCCGGTTAATCGGCCATTTCTCACCATTGAGAATATAACCTCCTTCCACCTTCGTCGCGGTCAGATCACCATTGATCAGATCGCTGCCGTGTTCCTTTTCCGAGTAACCCAGACACATCGCCCCATAGTCATCCATGATAAAACGGGCGAGCTTCTGTTTCTGTTCTGGGGTTCCCGCCATCCAGTTTAAAAACGACCAGAATAGGGTAGTAAAAGCGATGCCGATAGTTTGATCCCGTCGGGAAAGTACCCGCACAAAAGCGACAAATTCCTCAAAAGAGGTGAACTCACCGCCGCAATCTGTGGGAATGTAGTAGTGTTGGAGTTTCCAGTCGTATAACCAGCGAATTTCCTCGTGGGGAAATTCTTCGCTCTCGTCAATTTCGATCACCCGCTTGTAGGATAGAGGGTTATCGGGATTGAGAGGATCGCCTAAGTCTTTTTCCAGTGCTTCAGCAGTCCAGTATTGCTTAAGCTTTTTCATAGTGCCTCTAGGACAGATACAATGTGTTTTTCGTCAATGCCTTCGGTTAGAAGACCCGACCATGCACAAAAATTAATGACCATTCTAGACTTTTGGCCGTAAAATGGCAAACGATTACCCGTGCCGATTTCTGAAAGCCTTGGCAATCAAGACTAAAAATACAGTGGCACAGGATGTAAATTATCTAATGGTGAAGGAGAGTTAAATTTATGGCCATAATTACAGGAACTAATGGCAACGACATACTGATTGGTACCTTGGACATCGACATCATGGATGGTGGCCTGGGTGCCGACACTATGTATGGTTCTAATGGCAACGACACCTACTATGTAGATAATGTTGGCGACATCGTCCAAGAATTCTCCGACGGTGCCCTGGGTGGGACGGCTGATCTGGTATTGGCCTCAGTCAGTTATTCTCTAGCACCGGGGACATTGGGGAACCAAGGATATGGGATTGAGAACTTGCTCCTGATGGGAAGTGCCATCAACGCTACTGGCAATGACAAAAACAACATCCTCTGGGGCAACATTGGCAACAATGTCCTCAATGGTGGCTTTGGCAACGACACCCTCTATGGTAGTGCTGGCAACGACACCCTCGATGGTGGTGTTGGTGTTGACTCGATGGATGGTGGTGATGGCAACGACACCTACTATGTAGATAATGTTGGCGACATCGTCCAAGAATTCTACGATAATTCCCTGGGTGGGACAGCTGATACGGTATGGGCCTCAGTCACTTATTCTCTAGCACCGGGGATACCTGGTAACCAAGGATATGGGATTGAGAACTTGTTCCTGACGGGAAGTGCCAATATCAACGCTACTGGCAATGACAAAAACAACTTCCTCTTGGGCAACAGTGGCAACAATGTCCTCAATGGTGGCCTTGGCAACGACACGCTGTTTGGTGGTGTTGGTGTTGACACGCTGTTTGGTGGTGATGGCAACGACACCTACTATGTAGATAATGTTGGCGACATCGTCCAAGAATTCTCCGATAATT
>NZ_SFBZ01000104.1:0-2603 GCF_007095495.1 Microcystis sp. M_QC_C_20170808_M9Col
ATCTTGTAATGTACCGCAAGTCCTTCGTCATCGCTGTGCTTATCTAAATGGTTGCCTTTTTTAACTTTTTTATTGATCTCATTAAGCATTTCTACTTATTGCAAAGGTGAGATGCTCCCTCTAAACTAGAGACTATCTTAAATTTTATCAAGTTTCAATCCCTAATAGGGTTTAAGATTAATTGGAACAAGGGGAAATCTGGAGAAAACTAGAAACAATGCGTTTCAATCCCTAAGGTTCTTCGTTACTTGGTATGGTTCGATAGGGGGTCATAAATCGACTAAATCCTTATCTGGTAAGAGACTTAATTGATTAGTTCGCTCTAGATCAAAAATAATTGACAAAAATCGCTTAAGATTAATTGGAACACGAGATGCTTACTGGTTACAGCTTGGATGATTTGTTTGTTTCAATCCCTAATAGGGTTTAAGATTAATTGGAACTATACAGTTAGTATCATGTTAGTGAAAAACCCTGAGTTTCAATCCCTAATAGGGTTTAAGATTAATTGGAACCAGTTTAAGAATATTTTGCTCAATCTCAGCACTGTTTCAATCCCTAATAGGGTTTAAGATTAATTGGAACCATCAAGTTCACACTCGGAAATCAAGATAAATTGTTTCAATCCCTAATAGGGTTTAAGATTAATTGGAACTCCCGCGCTAGGGAATTGTACGAGCGCGAGACTTTGTTTCAATCCCTAATAGGGTTTAAGATTAATTGGAACTTGGCAATTTTCGTGTTTTTGCAGACGATAATGAAGTTTCAATCCCTAATAGGGTTTAAGATTAATTGGAACAGCTATCCGGTAAGCGTGGTGAGCTTCATCATTAAGGTTTCAATCCCTAATAGGGTTTAAGATTAATTGGAACAATAAAAGAGTGAAAATCAATAGGAGCAAGGCTTATGTTTCAATCCCTAATAGGGTTTAAGATTAATTGGAACCCCTATGGGGGGAAGAAAGCGCAATCTGAAAAAACTTGTTTCAATCCCTAATAGGGTTTAAGATTAATTGGAACCGTGGCATAGCGGCGAAATCAGCAATATTTCTGTTGTTTCAATCCCTAATAGGGTTTAAGATTAATTGGAACTTAGCACCCGACAAAGTGAGATGTCCCCCCGGGAAGTTTCAATCCCTAATAGGGTTTAAGATTAATTGGAACGCGAAAAGGTGATCAATTTTAATGATGATGAGGTGTTTCAATCCCTAATAGGGTTTAAGATTAATTGGAACCCCGGAAGCTTTGGGGGAATTCTTAAAAGCGATCGGGTTTCAATCCCTAATAGGGTTTAAGATTAATTGGAACAATAGCCATCAAATGTGTCGAATTGGGCAGTTTAGCGTTTCAATCCCTAATAGGGTTTAAGATTAATTGGAACAATTTGAAGGAATCCCCCTCACCAAAGAATACCACGTTTCAATCCCTAATAGGGTTTAAGATTAATTGGAACGAGAAAGTCTGGCAAAATTTTGCCGGTGATTTAAAGTTTCAATCCCTAATAGGGTTTAAGATTAATTGGAACCTTGGGAGGCGGGTTCTCGCCTGAAAAATTTGGAGTTTCAATCCCTAATAGGGTTTAAGATTAATTGGAACTTGGGTCGCCCGTGGACTGAGGTGGCTGTGAGTAGGTTGGGTTTCAATCCCTAATAGGGTTTAAGATTAATTGGAACCTTTATTCCCCTCGCCTCGCTTTTGATACCGGTGGTCCGTTTCAATCCCTAATAGGGTTTAAGATTAATTGGAACATCGTAGGGCAACCCTAGCGAAGTATTCCAGAAGTTTCAATCCCTAATAGGGTTTAAGATTAATTGGAACCCGCCGTTGAATAGGGAGATGGACAGGATAAGAGTGTTTCAATCCCTAATAGGGTTTAAGATTAATTGGAACACTGGTGGGTTCACCGTGGAAACCGAGTTAATGGGTTTCAATCCCTAATAGGGTTTAAGATTAATTGGAACGCATTTACAATGGTCATTTTATTTTTTCTGGTTTTGTTTCAATCCCTAATAGGGTTTAAGATTAATTGGAACATTGCGTTCAGTTCTTCATCGGTCAAGTCGTCCAAGTTTCAATCCCTAATAGGGTTTAAGATTAATTGGAACAAATTAAAAACCATTATCCCTGCCAATAGTTATCTGTTTCAATCCCTAATAGGGTTTAAGATTAATTGGAACAAATTAAAAACCATTATCCCTGCCAATAGTTATCTGTTTCAATCCCTAATAGGGTTTAAGATTAATTGGAACCGGAGCGGCTAGACTGAGTTTCAATCCCTAATAGGGTTTAAGATTAATTGGAACCACAGGTTAGCTACCAAAATATAGAGAAACAATTGTTTCAATCCCTAATAGGGTTTAAGATTAATTGGAACTCGATCCCGTCGTTACATCTTCGCCACCGAGAATGTTTCAATCCCTAATAGGGTTTAAGATTAATTGGAACTCGGGAAGCGTTAACGAGCGCTGGTCAAGCTTTGGGTGGAGTTTCAATCCCTAATAGGGTTTAAGATTAATTGGAACAAATTAAAAACCATTATCCCTGCCAATAGTTATCTGTTTCAATCCCTAATAGGGTTTAAGATTAATTGGAACCGGAGCGGCT
>NZ_SFBZ01000105.1:0-2868 GCF_007095495.1 Microcystis sp. M_QC_C_20170808_M9Col
TTTTTTCCCCTCAAAAAGTACCAGATATGGGAGTGATCAGGGGGAAATTCAGGGACTTTTTCCCTGAAAATTAGGTAATTGACCCCCTCAAAATCGGTAAAACCCCACACCCCACACCCCACACCCTACACCCTGCCCCTAGGAAAAACTTTTTCAGCAAACCCTAACTAAGAACCCATTTTGTCTAGGTTTGCATAGTAGCTCTACAGACTGACACCGCAAGCTCTGCGGCCAAAATATTTTTACTGGCAGTACCACTCTAGAACATATCGTGTCAATGCGCTAGTATTTAAATTAAAGCCAACCTAAAATGGCGGGGTTTCAGCCCAAAATTTTCGATGATGTTGTTTAATTTGATCGTAACCTATTGTAGGTAGAATATAAACTTTAGTTATTATTAATATGGTGATTTTTTTACCTTGGCAGCATGAGGGAACAAAGAAATGCTATATTTCTATTAGCACCGTTGCCAAAATCTCTGGAGAGTTGGGTTACTAATATGGTTAAAATTATCGGTCGTCAATCCTTGGGAAGAAAACCCGTTTACGATATTGGTGTGGAGAAAGATCATAATTTTTTGCTGGGCAACGGGTTAATTGCCTCCAATTGTTTTAATAAATCTCACTCCACTGCCTACGCTTACGTCACCTATCAAACCGCTTATTTAAAAGCTAATTATCCTGTGGAATATATGACAGCGTTACTAACTGCTAGTAGCGATAATCAGGATAAGGTGGAAAAGTATCGAGAAAACTGTCAGAAAATGAATATCGATGTCGAACCTCCCGACATCAATCGCTCGCAAAAACATTTTACCCCGATTGGGCGCAAAATTCTCTTTGGTTTGTCCGCAGTTAGAAATCTGGGCGAAAATGCGATCGAGGCTATTTTAAAAGCCCGGGAAGCAACAGGAGGAAAGTTTACTTCCTTAGGGGATTTTTGCGAGCGTGTTGATTTACGAGTAATCAACAAAAGAGCTTTAGAAACGCTAATTTATTGTGGTGCTTTTGATAAAATTCAACCTAATCGCCATCAATTAATTGAAGATTTAGAATTAGTAGTTGCTTGGGCGCAAAAACGCACCAAAGAGAAAGAAAGTGGTCAAATGAATATTTTTGATATGCTAGGAGGTAGCACAGAAAATAAACAAGAATCCGAGTTTGAACAGTCTCCCAGTGCCACCGCAGTAGAAGATTTTTCCCTACAGGAAAAGTTAAAACTGGAAAAAGAACATTTAGGTTTTTATGTTTCCGAACATCCTTTAAAAGCTTTACAAAGAGCCGCTCAAGTCCTATCTCCTATCAATTTAGCTGACTTAGAAGAACACAAAACCAGAAAAAAAGTTAGTGCAATTGTCTTATTAAATGCCGTTAAGAAAATTATGACCAAAAAAGGTACTCCCATGGCATTTTTAACCCTAGAAGATGCCTCGGGACAATCGGAAGCGGTGATTTTTTCCGATACCTACGAACGTCTGCAAAAATTATTAGTGGAGGAAGCAACTTTAATGGTGTGGGGGAAAGTTGATCGCCGAGATGATCGGGTACAATTAATTATCGAAGATGCGGAACCGATCGAAACCATTAAAATGGTGATGGTTAATTTATCGCTGCAAGATGTCGTCAACCAAAATCGTCAAAATCTTCTTAAAAGTATTCTGCAATCGGGAGACAAACAAAAGGCAAAAGTTCCCGTTATTGCCACCATCGGTGCGGGAACTCAGCGTCAATTTGTGCGTTTAGGACAAAACTATTGGGTAGAGGATGACAATTCGGTGCTAGAGTCTCTGAAAGTTGCGGGTTTTCTGGCTAATTCTGCACCTCTGATTAATCATTAAATGCTAACTGGCAATCACCCAAGAGCCATGGCTGCGCCAATATTGTTCCTGTAAAACCTTTTCGATTTCCTGTTTCGATAATAATTCTCTTTCGACCCACAAATCAAGACAAATATGGATTTTGATCACCTCTTTGACACTATTGCCACTCTTGTCCTCCATCATTCTCCTAGTGGGATGGAAACGGAAATCGATCGCTTTTTACTAGAACGCTTTCAAGAGTTAGGATTAGAAACATGGCAAGATCAAGCGGGAAATGTCATCGGCAAAATTAGAGGACGAGATTCGACCAAAAAAATTGCTATTACTGGTCATAAAGACGAAATTGGTGCTATTATCAAAGCAATTAATCCCGATGGTACTCTGCAAATTCGCCAACTCGGGGGAGCTTTTCCTTGGATTTACGGAGAGGGAGTGGTGGATATTATCGGTGATAAAGGAACCAGATCGGGGATTCTCTCCTTTGGTTCCCGTCATATTTCCCATCAATCCCCGCAAAAAGTGCAGCAGGAAAACACTCCCGTCACCTGGGAATCCGCATGGATAGAGACGAAATTGACTCCAGAAGAATTAGACGCTTGCGGGGTGCGCGTCGGTAGTCGAGTCGTGGTGGGAAAACACCGAAAACAACCCTTGCGACTAAGAGACTACATTGCCAGTTATACCCTTGATAATAAGGCTTCCGTGGCGATTCTTTTAGCATTAGCGGCCAGAGTAATTAACCCCGCGGTGGATATATATCTGGTTGCCTCAGCTAAGGAGGAGGTAGGAGCCTTAGGGGCCTTATTTTTTACCGCAAATAACCGCTTAGATGCATTAATTGCCCTAGAAATCTGTCCCCTCGCTCCTGAATATCCGATTAAGGATGGCAGCAATCCTGTTTTATTGTCTCAGGATGGTTACGGTATCTATGTTGACATCCTCACCGCCGTAAACGGACGGCGATTCCCAAACCTCACGATTTAGGTTTCTGCTTCTTTCCCTTGCGGGGTTCCGCACCTGCCTTAACAGATTTACTCTGTTCTGGTCTT
>NZ_SFBZ01000106.1:0-21620 GCF_007095495.1 Microcystis sp. M_QC_C_20170808_M9Col
CGGTTGTGAAACTTCACCGTGGCCAAGATACTTGTCGGGTTGCCGACCGGGACAATAGCTCGATGCCAGGATTATTCTTTCCTACCCCTCAATCCGACAAGATTGGGGGGTTTGGTTTTATCTAAGCTATGCTCTGAATTAACACAAAAGGTTGCACGATTAGTGTATTAAAAAGGTTATCGGGATGGGAATTCCAATCGCTTAATTGCTCCTGTGTCGGTTTTTCTAGTAGTTTTTCCCCGATCCAATTCTGCACTTGAGCAACCTGATCACTGGCGATCGCTTCTGCCACTTCGATTAAATTGAGGGAATCCGAAACCACGATCAGCGCATCCCTTTGAGCATGGGGGATCAAGTCACTCCACTCCACTTCGGCTAATTCCTCTAATAACTGCTCGTGAATATTACCCATACTGTCAATCCTTGCGAAAAAGCTCGCTCAATAACGAATTAGCTCCTCTTTCTAGCATACAGGCAAAGGGACAGCCGATTTCCCCATTTATAGTAATGTTAAGCTAAAATATAACGAACGTTCGATATTAAACTTATGCCTAAGATAGTAGATGTAGAACAATACCGAAAAGAACTCCTCTTAAAAAGTGCCGAACTCTTTGCCGAGAAAGGCTATGCTAACATGACGACGAGAGAATTAGCGCAAGGATTGGGAGTGTCCACGGGAACGCTGTACCACTACTTTCCCAGTAAAGCGGCGCTTTTCGAGCAATTAGTCGAGGAGATGTGCCGAGAGGATGTTTTATTAGCTAAAGCCGAGATTGATCGAGGAAAAACCCTGATAGAAAAGCTAAAAATTCTCGGCAAATTTATGACTAATCGCGAGGATTCCTGCATCAAACAATTATTCTTATGGATTGATTATTCTCAATACCAAGGACGAGAAGAACTGCGTCGTAGTCAATTTTTTAAGCACATTGATCGCCGCTATCATCAGGCAGTAATCGAGATTTTAGGTATTACCGATCCGAGTGTAGCTTGGTTAGTTGTCAGCGTTATTAATGGACTGATATTAGAGCGCCTGTGGTGCAATGAACAGATTGCGATCGATGAACAAATGGAATTATTAGGTAAAATTATTACTACTTATTTGCAGAAAAACTGTTAACCCCCAACAATCACTTATTAACTAAAAAATTATGAAAGGTAAAACTTTTGTGAAACCAAATCAAAAGTTAATGATCGGGTTAATAGTATTAGGCACAGGATTATTAGGAATAACCACCTTTTATAGTCTTTCCCAAGTCGCCCCCAAACCCGAAACCAAAACCCCTGTAATTGCGTCACCCACACCGCAAAAAATCACCGCTTTAGGCAGAATTGAACCGAGGACAGAAATTATCAGCATATCTGCCCCGATGTTGCTTGATTCCGATCGAGTCAAGCAATTATTAGTCGATGAAGGAGATAGCGTCAAAACGGGACAAATAATCGCCATTCTCGAAAGTCGGGAAAGATTAGAGGATAACCTGCGACAGGCACAAGAACAGGTGAAAGTAGCCGCAGCCAAGGTAGAACAGGTGAAAGCTGGGGCAAAAGTCGGAGAAATCGATGCTAATGCCGCTAACGTGCGGAAAATCCAGGCACAATGGGTAGGGGATCAAGCAACCCAACGGACAACTATCCAAAGATTAACAGCGCAATTAGAAGGGGATATAGCCGCCCAAAAAGCGACAATTGGCAAATTAGAAGCAGAATATCGCAATGCCAAAGCTGAATTCGATCGCTACGAAAAACTCTATCAAGAAGGGGCAATTTCCGCCTCTAGTTTTGATAGTAAAAGACTGAATTTAGAAACCAGTAATCAACAACTAACAGAAGCAAAAGTTACCCTAGAGAGAATTGAACGCACTGGTAAACAACAGATACAAGAAGCCAAGACTACCCTAGCCCGGATTGAATCCACCGGTCAACAGCAGATCAAAGAGGCCAAATCCACTTTAAATCAAGTCTCAGAAGTGCGGGGAGTCGATGTGCGGGCAGCCGAAGCGGAGGTAAATGCTGCCCTAGTTGCCGTTAAAAAGGCCCAAACCGAGTTAAATCAGGCTTATATTCGATCGCCAATTACCGGCAAAGTGATTAAAGTCAATACCCGTATCGGGGAACAAATCAGCGATCAAGGAATTGTTGACCTTGCTGAAACCGATCGCATGGAAGTAATTGCCGAAATCTATCAAAGCGATATCGGGAAAATTCGCGAGGGACAAACTGCCACGATTACCGGATCGGCGTTTAAGGGCGAAGTTAGCGGAAAAGTGCGCTTAATTGCTTTAAAAGTTGACCAACAAAATATCTTCAGCAATCAACCGGGAGAAAACTTCGATCGCAAAGTTATCTCTGTCCGCATTGCCTTAGATCGCGAAAACAGTGAAAAAGTGGCAGGTTTAACCAATTCCCAAGTAACTGTAACTATCAATGAGTAGGTTTTCCATGAAACTAACCCATCTATTCAAAAAAACGCCCCTATCTTGGTTACAGGTGACACGAGAGAAAACCCGTTTGATTGTAGCTATTGCCGGGATTGCTTTTGCCGACTTCTTAATCTTCACGCAGTTGGGGTTTCGGGATGCCTTATTTGATGCTTCCGTTAAACCCCATTATGTCCTCGATGCGGATTTAGTCCTGATTAATCCCCAATTCGACACCCTCTTTGCCGTGAAAAGTTTCTCACGCGATCGCTTGTACCAAGCTAAAAGAGTCGAGGGTATTCAATCCTTAGCCTCAGTTTATATTGCTTCTGCCCAGTGGCGCAATCCCGAAACTGCCCTAGAAAGAACTACTTTAGTCTTTGGTTTTGATCCGAGTCAACGGGTTTTTACCCTCCCGGAAGTCAATCAAAAATCCAGTGATCTAAAGATGTTAAATCGCGTCTTGTACGATCAAGCTGGTAGGCCAGAATTCGGTCCAATTGCCGATTTACTCCAGAAAAACCCCGATTTGACAGTTCAGTTAAATAGAAAAGAGGTACAGGTAGCGGGAATTTTTACCCTTGGTGCCTCCTTTGCTGCCGATAGTAACGTCATTACCAGTGATTCTACCTTTTTAAGGCTCTTTCCCGAACGTCAACCCCACGAAATCGATATAGGACTGGTGAAACTGCAACCGGGGGCAAATATCGAAGCAGTTAAGGTCAATTTACAGGCACTTTTCCCTAAAAATGAAGTAATAGTCCTTACTTTAAAAGAATTTGCCGAAAGGGAAAAAACCTATTGGGCAAATGGTACAGCCATTGGTTTTATCTTTGGTTTAGGTACAGTAGTGGGTTTTATCGTCGGTATCGTCATTGTCTATCAGATTCTCTATTCCGATGTCACCGATCACTTACCCGAATACGCTACCCTAAAAGCTATGGGTTACGGTGATTGGTATTTAGTCGGGGTTTTGATGCAAGAGGCCTTATTACTAGCGGTTTTGGGGTATATACCAGGGTTTATCGTTTCTCTCGGTGTTTATCATCTCGCTTCCTCCGCTACACTTTTACCCATAGTGATGACTACCGCTAGGGCGATCGAAGTTTTAATCCTAACAATTATTATGTGTATTGCCTCTGGAATTGTCGCTATGGGCAAATTAAGGACAGCAGATCCAGCCGATATTTTTTAAGCTATCAAGGGTGAAATAATGCAGATTTTTCAAAAAGAGCGAGAATTAGTCGATTTTAGCCCTAATGAACCCGTAATTGCCATTAAAGGCTTAAATTACTATTTTGGCACGGGGGAATTAAGAAAACAGGTTTTATACGATATCGATCTGGAAATTAAAGCGGGGGAAGTAGTGATTATGACCGGTCCTTCGGGATCGGGGAAAACTACTTTATTGAGTTTAATGGGAGGTTTGCGATCGGCACAAGCGGGCAGTTTAAAAATTCTCGGCCAAGAAATGTTAGGAATTA
The DNA here is from genome assembly GCF_007095495.1 of Microcystis sp. M_QC_C_20170808_M9Col. Taxonomy (NCBI): domain Bacteria; kingdom Bacillati; phylum Cyanobacteriota; class Cyanophyceae; order Chroococcales; family Microcystaceae; genus Microcystis; species Microcystis sp. M_QC_C_20170808_M9Col. Next base: position 3,905 of record NZ_SFBZ01000106.1, read on the forward strand.
GTAAGGGCAAAATGCTGAAAATTCGCCGACAAATTGGCTATATTTTTCAGTCACATAATTTACTAAAATTCCTCACAGCGAAACAAAACGTAAGGATGTCTTTGGAACTGCACGAGGAGTTTTTAGAACAAGATCTCGATCAAAAAGCCACGGCAATTCTGGAGTCGGTGGGTTTAGGAGAGCGCGTTGATTACTATCCCCACGATCTATCGGGGGGACAAAAACAACGGGTTGCGATCGCTCGCGCCCTCGTCAGTCATCCCAAATTAGTCCTCGCCGATGAACCGACCGCGGCCTTAGATAAACAATCCGGGCGCGATGTGGTGGAAATCATGCAGAAATTGGCAAAAGAACAAGGTTGCACGATTTTACTTGTCACCCACGATAACCGGATTCTCGACATCGCCGATCGCATTGTCAATATGGAGGATGGTCGTTTAGGCGATTAACTGCCCAAAAATTACTTGCCAAAAATCGGCCTTTTATGTTAGACTAAAATAATGTCATCTTGGAGAGGTGGCAGAGTGGTCGAATGCGGCAGATTGCTAATCTGTTGTACGAATCGTAAGACCGTACCGAGGGTTCGAATCCCTCCCTCTCCGTATTTTTTGGGTAGGTTCGATGACTGCTCGCCAGGATTATTTCTGCTCCGTATATGGCCCAGTTGCCTCTTGGCGTTTCGGCAGTTCCCTGGGCATCGATCCGATCGGTTTAGTTTCCACCTGTTCCTTTAACTGTGCCTACTGTCAGTTAGGAGAAATTGAGCAAAAAACCGAGCAGCGAAGAATTTTTATCACCAGCGAACAAATAAGCAGGGATTTAAGGGCTTTTGCTCCTTGGGACGTGGATATAGTCACTCTTAGTGGTAGCGGGGAACCCACCCTCGCCCTCAATTTAGGGGAAATACTGGCCACCGTCAAGGAAATGACCAGGCGGCCGGTGGCGGTCTTAACCAATAGTACCCTCTTGGGAGATGCCCGAGTGCGTCAAGACTTGAGTAAAGCTGATATCGTCGCCGCTAAAATCGATGCTGTTTCCGAGGCCCAATGGCGACGGGTTAACCGTCCTGTCCCCGGTCTGGATTGGCAGGAGCTTTGGTGGGGATTAAGACAATTTCGCCAAGAATGGTCGGGAAAACTAGCAATTCAAACCATGCTACTGGCCTCTTGGTCGCCCCAAGATCAAGACCGATACATCGATTTGATGCAACAGCTACAACCGGATGAAATTCAACTTAACACCCCGACCCGTCCCCGGGCCAGACAAAGACAACTGGAAACCCGCGGTAATAATCCCCTCACCGCTGCCGACGGAATGCAAATTCTCAAACCCGTAAACGCTGAAATATTGGCAATTTGGGCGCAAAAAATCGCCACGGCGACGGGAATTACCGTGCGCTGTGTGCCGCTTACCGCCACAGGTCTCTAAGGCTTCGGCCGGGGTTTTTCTTCTTTCGGCTTGACATTAAAATAAGCCTCCATTACCTGACGTACCATGGGTGCGGCCACTTTACCACCACCACCGCCGGAATGTTCCGCAAAGGCGACCACGACAATTTCGGGCTTATTAAAGGGTGCGAAAGCTCCAAACCAAGCGTGGGACTTGCCCGGAGGTGCTTCTGCTGTGCCGCTTTTGCCCGCTACAGGCGGTAAAGCGGGGTCCGATAGGGCCCGCCCCGTTCCTTCCGCTACCACGGCTCTCAGGGACTTTCTCAGGGTGTCTAGGGTGCTAGGTTTCATGTTCAAAGACTTGCGCCATTCCTTAACATCCCGGGCATCCTGTAAAAGGTGCGGTTTCACCAAAAAACCGCCGTTAGCGGGGACAGCAAACATCACAGCTACCTGTAGGGGAGTTGCGAGGGTAAATCCTTGACCGATCGACATATTAATCGTATCCCCTACGGACCAATCCCAGTTTTTAAAATTACGCAGTTTCCAATCGCGATCGGCAATTAACCCCGGAGTTTCTTCCGCTAATTCTATCCCGGTTTTCTGACCGAAACCGTAGCGCCGAGCCGTGGCAATTAAAGTCGGTCCCCCCACTCCGCGACCAATTTGACCGTGAAAAGTGTTACTACTCATGGCCATGGCCCGGACAAAACCGATCGGACCAAAACCGGCGTGATTCCATTCTCCAAAAGCTGTCCCCCCCACATAAAGGGCGGCAAAGGTATTTAAGACCGTATTTGGCGGAAATTTCCCCGATTCCATGCCAGCAGTGGCAGTGACGACTTTAAAGGTAGAAGCGGGGGGGAATCCTTGGAGAGCGCGGTTAACAAACGGGTTGCCCTCCGCTTGTAGTTTTTTCCAAGTGGCGGTGGTAATTGGGGCCGAGAAAACATTGGGATCAAAACTAGGATAACTGACCATGGCCCGCACAGAACCATCCCGGGGATCGATCGCCACGATCGCACCCTTGCGTTTTCCTAAAGCGGCCTCGGCGGCTTTTTGGAGTTTTAAATCTAGTGTCAGGGTGACATCTTGCCCCGGTTTAGCAATTTTTTGGCCGAGAATTTGGATTACTTGTCCCGATCCGTTGACCTCTAACTGCATTCCCCCCCATTCTCCCCGCAATTTTGACTCGTAAGCGGCTTCTACACCCATTTTACCGACGACATCTCCCAATCGGTAGCCCTGGGGTCTTTTGGCTTGATATTCCTCCGGGGTTAGTTCCCCCGTATAACCGAGAATATGGGCCCCGATTTTACCATTGGGATAGTAGCGCACTGATTCCACGTCCACTTCAATGCCGGTTAATTCGTCTTTGTATTCCTCTAGGGCGATAATTTGGCCTGGAGTTAAACCCCTAGCGATGCGGATCAGGGTGGAGGGGTTTTCGTCCGCTTCGTTAATGCGTTTTTCTAGGTCGCTTTTGGGAATTGCTAAAATACTGGCTAAACGGTCAAGATTGAGTTTTTGGGCGGGATTACGCTGGGATTTGGGCCAAATATAGGCCGCATGGGTTAAGCGGGCCGTGGCTAAAACTTTGCCATTGCGATCGAATAAGTTGCCCCGGACTGGAGGTTTGGGAAGAATGCGAATCCGATTATTTTCTGCCCTTTCTCGGTTAATTTGTCCTTGCTGCAGTTGTAAATAGGCCAAGCGCGAGCCAACTCCTCCTAGCAGGACAATGCTAATTAAGCCCATAATTAGCCATGACTGACGCTGACGACCGACTAGACGCTCTTTATCTTTAGTTTTATTCTGTAATTTATTCGGTGCTGGCCGCGTCGGCGAGGTGAGCGTTTTTTTCCGTTTCAGTTTGACTTTGGTTTTTGATAGGAGTCCGCTATTACGCATTTGCTTAAAGTTAAAAATTTAAAAGTTATTAGGGCAGTCATCATTTATCAGTTATCAGTTATCAGTTATCAGTTATCAGTTATCAGTTATCAGTCATCAGTCATCAGTTATGAGATTTGAGTTTTAAGTAAGAAGTATTAAGTGAGTAGTTTTAAATAGCACTTTCCTGATGTCTTTTCACTGGTCACTGGTTACTGGTTACTGATCACTGGTTACTGATCACTGTTCACTGTTCACTGAAAAGGACGCAATACTAGGTGATTTAGCTCCTTTCTTTACTAAAGTTCAGGGTATCCGCAATATATCTTAACAAAATAGGTGTAAATACTGGGAGTGGAAGGAACCACTCCAGACACAGAGGACACAAAGATTGATCGCTTCTATAGTAAGTTAAAGAGGGCCTGGAAACTGGCGCACACATACAGTTAAGAGTTTGTCAAGTATTTCTTAACCCAATTTAACATTATCCCTGTTCAAAATGTAATCACACTGCGGATAGAATCCCCTTGGCGCATCAGGTCAAAAGCCTCGTTAATTCTTGCCAGAGGCAGAACATGGGTGATTAAATCATCAATGTTAATCTTGCCGTCCATGTACCAATCGACTATTTTTGGTACATCTGTACGACCTCTCGCCCCACCAAAAGCCGTACCTTTCCAGACGCGTCCGGTGACTAATTGAAAAGGACGGGTACTAATTTCTTGGCCGGCCCCGGCTACACCGATAATAGTGGCAACACCCCAACCCTTATGGCAACATTCCAAAGCTTGACGCATAATCTGGACATTGCCGATACACTCAAAACTATAATCGGCCCCACCCTTAGTTAAATCCACCAGATAGGCCACTAAATCCCCCTCGATTTCTTGGGGATTAACAAAATGAGTCATCCCGAATTTGGTCGCTAAAGCTTGTTTCTGGGGATTGATATCGACCCCGACAATCATATCGGCCCCCACCAAACGGGCCCCTTGAATAACATTTAAACCGATACCTCCCAGACCAAAAACCACCACTTTTGCCCCCGGTTCCACTTTAGCGGTATTAATCACCGCACCGATACCTGTAGTGACTCCGCAGCCGATATAACAGACTTTTTCAAAGGGAGCATCCTGGCGAATCTTGGCTAGGGAAATCTCCGGCAGTACGGTATAGTTAGCAAAAGTCGAGGTTCCCATGTAGTGATAAAGAGGCTGACCATCGAGGGAAAAACGACTGGTTCCATCCGGCATTACTCCCCGACCTTGGGTAAGACGAATTGCTTGACAGAGATTGGTTTTAAAGCTGAGACAGTATTCGCACTGACGACATTCGGGAATGTATAGGGGAATAACATGATCCCCCACTTTTAGGCTAGTGACACCTTCTCCCACTTCTACCACGATTCCGGCCCCTTCATGGCCTAAAATTGAGGGAAATAAGCCTTCAGGATCGGCCCCAGAGAGAGTATAGGCATCGGTGTGACAAACTCCCGTGGCTTTGATTTCTACTAACACTTCCCCCGCTTGCGGTGCTGCTAATTTTACCGTTTCAATAGTTAGGGGTTTTCCCGCTTCTAGGGCAACTGCCGCTCGAACATCCATAGGCTCAAAGCAATAGGTTTTTTCCAGTATAATAGCGTTAAACTGCTGAAGAGTTGTAATAGAACAATTCTAAACTTATCTCTATGTTAGTCCTCACCATCCGCGAAGAAGGAATTAACGATGGTGGCTTTACTGCTAGTCTCAATTTTGATAGCGGTAACAGCTACCCAATTACGGTTACTGACCCCTTTACTAACCAAGAAGAAAAAGACCTAGAATGGTACTTTGAGGAATGGTTAGTATTTCCCACCCTAGACACGGATAAGGCGCAAAAAGCCGCCAACAGCGTCCAAAACTATGGCGAAAACCTATTTAAACAGGTTTTCCAGAGTAATTTAAATGCTTATGGGGAATATCGAGACTTGCGAAAGCAGTTAGGTCAACTGCAAATTATCATCGAAAGTCAGTCGCCAGAATTTCAAGCTTTACATTGGGAAGCGCTGAAAGATCCTGATTTACCGCGTCCCTTTTCTATAGATTGTATCATCTCCCGTCAGCGTCGAGGGGCTACAGTTGTCCCGGTGCAAATGGCCACTTATCCTACTATCAATCTTCTGGTGGTGATTGCGCGTCCTAATGAGGAATCTGATGTTAACTATCGCACGATTTCCCGTCCTTTGGTAGAACTGGTAAATAGTAGTGAAATACCGGTAAAAATTGATATTTTGCGTCCCGGAACTTATGAATCACTAACCAGACATCTGGATGAGAAGGGAGAAGGATACTATCATGTTATTCATTTCGATGTTCATGGCGGATTAATGGAATATGAACAGTACCAAAGACAGGTTCACGGGGATTCTTGGCGCTATCAAAGGGGATGGGGACTGGAGGATTTAGCACGATATGAGGGAGTAAAAGCTTTTCTGTTTCTGGAAGGAGAAGAAAAAGGTCAAGCGACTCCGGTAGAAGCGACGGAATTAGCGAATTTACTCACTGGGAAAAATATCCCTATTTGTATTCTCAATGCTTGTCAGTCAGCAAAGCAAATTTCCCAGGAATCAGAAGACTATCGGGAAACCAGTTTAGGAAGTCGTTTGATGACTGCGGGAATGCAAGCAGTGGTGGCGATGGGATATTCGGTGACGGTTTCTGCAGCTAAGTTGATGATGAAACCAATTTATCAGCAATTATTGAACGGAAAAGACCTAACGGAAGCGATGCGAAAGGGACGGTTAGAGTTATTCAATAATAAGCAACGCCGCGCCTATTATAACACGAGAATAGATTTAGAAGATTGGTTATTACCGGTGATTTATTGTCGCGGTAAAATTAATCTCAATTTGCGTCCATTTACTCCAGAAGAGGAAGAAAAATACTGGGAACATATCGGCAATCAATATGTCTTTCCTTTACCAGAATACGGCTTTGTCGGCAGGGATTTAGAAATTCTCAAGATGGAAAAGGCGCTGCTGAAACATAATATCCTTTTACTCAAAGGAATGGGAGGGACAGGAAAAACTACCTTACTCAATTATCTACGAGAATGGTGGCAGAAAACCAACTGGGCGACCCATATTTTCTATTTTGGTTATGATAAAAAAGCTTGGACGTTAGAACAGATTGTCCATGAAATCGGTCAGGGAATTTATAATCGCTTTGAACAGGCGAGTTTCCAAGCGATGAACCTGAAAGCGCGGGTAAAGAAACTAGAGCAAAAACTCCGCAGTGAGGCGTATATTCTGATTTTAGATAATCTGGAGTCGGTGACGGGACAACCGTTAGCAATTCAGAATACTTTACCGGAGAATGAAAGGGAAGCAATCGCCGAATTTCTCAAGAATTTGGTCGGGGGAAAAACGAAGGTGATTTTGGGTTCTCGCAGTGAGGAAACTTGGCTGCAACGCAGGACTTTTAAGGAGAATATCTATCAGTTACAAGGATTAGACCAAGAGTCGAGAACTGAATTAGCGGAGAGAATTTTAGAACGTCAGGCGAAGAGTCGGAAAAATGCGATTAAAAAGGATGATTATTTTAAGCGCTTGATGAAGTTGTTGGCGGGGTATCCGTTGGCGATGGAAGTGGTATTAGCGAATCTGAAGCGACAGTCACCGGAGGAGATTTGGCAAGGGTTACAGTTGGCGGAATTAGCTGATGTGGGGGATAAGGATAAGACTAATAATATCATCAAGTGTGTGGAATATTCCCACAGTAATTTGTCGGAGGAGGCGCAGAAGTTGTTACTCTGTTTAGCGCCTTTTAGTGGGGTTATTTTCAGGGGTGTTATTCGTCAATATAGCCAACAACTACAGCAATTAGAACCTTTACAAGGCTATCAGTTTGACCAATTTGATGCAGCGATAGAAGAAGCGATTCATTGGGGTTTGCTTTCGCCGATGAGTGAAGAAATGCCGAGTTTATTGACTATCCAGCCCATTTTTCCCTACTTCCTGAAGACGAAGTTAAAGGAATTAGCACCAGAGACACAAGCAGCAATTTGGGAGGGTTTTAAGAATCATTACCGAGACTTGGCAGGTAATTATAGTAACTTACTAAATTCCAAAAATCCGCAAGAGAAGCAGTTAGGGATATTGTTCTGTCGCTGGGAGTATGAAAATCTGTTTAATGCGTTGCAAATCGCCCTCAATCAGCAAGAGAGCGTATTGACTATTATTAATTGCTTGCATAGTTATCTGAAGTTAACCCAAGATACTCAGACTAATTTAAAGCTCCTAGAGTTCGTTCTCGAAACTTTTGAAAACTATCCCCCTCAAGCCAAACAAGGGCAGGTGGCAATAGAAATCATTGCTATAATTGTCGAGGCAGGAAGCAAATATTTACAAAGTAAAAATTATCAGAAAGCGAAAGAGATTTACCAAAAAAGCCTTGAATTACTCAAGCCAATTAGTGAAAGTTACAGTCAATCTAAGCAATCTTTCCAAGCCATCACCCTGCACAATTTGGGAATCGTAGCGCAAGAATTGAGGGAATGGGAGCAAGCCCGAAGCTACTACCAGCAATCCCTTGAGATCTTCATTGAATATGGGGATCGCTATGAGCAAGCCAAAACCCTGCACAATTTGGGAAGGGTAGCGGAAGAATTGAGGGAATGGGAGCAAGCCCGAAGCTACTACCAGCAAGCTATTGAGATCTGCATTGAATATGGCGATCGCTATGAGCAAGCCAAAACCCTGCACAATTTGGGAAGGGTAGCGCAAGAATTGAGGGAATGGGAGCAAGCCCGAAGCTACTACCAGCAAGCTATTGAGATCTACATTGAATATGGGGATCGCTACGGGCAAGCCAACCCCCTGAACAATTTGGGAATCGTAGCGCAAGAATTGAGGGAATGGGAGCAAGCCCGAAGCTACTACCAGCAAGCTATTGGGATCTGCATTGAATATGGGGATCGCTACTCCCAAGCCATACCCCTGCACCAGTTGGGAAGGGTAGCGGAAGAATTGAGGGAATGGGAGCAAGCCCGAAGCTACTACCAGCAAGCTATTGAGATCTGCATTGAATATGGGGATCGCTATTCCCAAGCCAGCACCCTGAACAATTTGGGAATCGTAGCGCAACAATTGAGGGAATGGGAGCAAGCCCGAAGCTACTACCAGCAAGCTCTTGAGATCAAGATTGAATATGGGGATCGCTACGGGCAAGCCAACCCCCTGCACCAGTTGGGAATGGTAGCGCAAGCATTGAGGGAATTGAGCCAAGCCAAAAGTTATTACCTGCAAGCCTTACAAATTTTGGCAGAATTTAAGGATAGTTACACCATACAAACCTATTCTTTGCCTAGTCTTGTTGCTCTTTATCAGCAAACGCAAGATGAGGAGATTGTTGTCGGTATTGCTTCTGTTTTGGGGATTGGGGTTGAGGAGTTGCGGGGTTTGCTGGAGGGTTAGAATGGGTTTTGGGCGCAGGCTGCGTGTTTGCGGCTATCAATTCAGTTAACGTAAGTAGCTGATTATAATTAAATTAAAAATGGATTTTAGGTTCGATCCCCCCTGCCCCCCTTGATAAGGGGGGAATAACGAACCTAGTTTGTTGTTGCGCTTCAGCGCTAACTATTTCGGGCTTGCTGAAAAAGTAAGGGCGAAGCATTCGGATAGGAAATCTACGGTTTCAGCGATAGGTTATCGCCCGAATGCTTCGCCCCTACAATGTTGTGATCTACGGATGAGGTGTAATAGCGAGAATGGTGATTTCCCCCGAATGAGGTCCATAGCACCAGAAAATTCGATAGGCTCCCGGTGTATTCTGTTGGGCGTAGGCTTCAAAAACCTTCTGTGTTGAATCATAAGGGTTGTCGAGGGAATTAAATTCGTGGGTTTTTAGTCCTGGATGTCTTGGGTTTGTACTGAGGAGCTTGAGGGCTTTTGTTACCTGTTTGTAGAGACCCTCTTGTTTCGATGCTTTTGTCCTACCTTGAGCTAGGCGAGTCTTTTGAGCCTGTTCCGCTTCTGCTCGCAATTCAGATAGAGTATTTCGAGCTTCCTGTGTCTGTCGTAAAGAGAAATTCAATTACTCCTCGACTTCTTCAGGAATAGATTCAGCAAACTCAAGCATAGCGTCTAAATCGACGGGTTCTTCAGCTAAATTTCCCGTGCTGGCTTCCGCGAGCCCCCGTTTGAGCGACTCGCGGACACTAGGATTCTGAAAAGCCCATAGTTCTCCCTCTGGAATCGCCACCATGGGAACCAAAAGAAGTTCCCCGCTTGCATTCATCAGTATTCGATAGTGACGGTTGCTACATTGAGTCCCAAGGCTAATCCGCCCTCGAGCGTCAGCCTGAATATCTTCTTCGATGAGCGAAAAATTCTGATACTCCATCACGTCTCCTCCTCTCTTCATATACTTATTCTAGATAAGTTACCCAATTTGGGCAATAGGGTTATGTCCATTTAGCTTCTCACTATCTAAAGAAAACAGGTTAAACTTGTTCGGGCTAGAGCCTTGACAACAAACCTAGTTTGTAGTCGAAGCTCTCTTCGCTAAATTCTCTCCCCTTTCCTTGTAGGAGAAAGGCCAGGGGAGAGGTCAATAATTAAGAACCCAATGCGATCACACTATCTGGTAAAGATCAAGTATAATAATAAATATAAAGACCAAATTATTCATCTACAGTTAACTTAATGAAAGCCAAATGAACTTATTAAAACAATCGGACATTCAAGAAAATCCCACAACACTTTACGAACAAGATCTTCAGTTGTGGATTGAGCAAACTATTCATCAATTACAGAATCGACAGTTTGAACAACTGGATATAGAAAACTTAATTGAGGAGTTAAAAGATTTGGGTAAGTCAGAGAAACGCGCCTTAGAGAGCAACTTAATGGTCTTGTTGATTCACTTACTCAAATTAAAGATACAGCATGATGCTCCTGAGACAATGAAAGCAAGTTGGTATAACTCAGTAGATGAGCATCGCCAGCGCGTTCAAGATGATTTACTTAAGACTCCCTCTCTTAAATCTTATCTCTTAATCTCCATCACACAAGCCTATTCCAGCGCTCGTAAAGTCGCCATCAAACAGGGTAAACGCGCTCAATTTGGTATTCGTATTCCCCAAGAAAGTGAGTATCCCCTCGCTTGTCCTTTCACACCTGAACAGATTCTAAATGAGGACTTTTACGGGTAAAAACGAAGGTAAACATTATCGATAATAAAACCATGAAACCAGAATATGACCTTGCCAACATGAAAAATCGCCCGAATGACCTAACCCCCCTTCCCTGGGAAATAAGGGGGGAATAAAGTTTTTAATACCTAACTACTTATATCTCAATAAATCTCTTGGATAAATCATAGCAAAGTGAACCTTTCATGTACTCTAAATTAAGGAGAAGACGATGGCTAATCTGGATGATGTAGGAAGAGCGAAAGCAGCTGATAAAAACCTGAACGATGCTAACCGAAGCGATGTGCAGGTAAACAAAACAAGACCATATCCTTAACTGTTCTCTCTGATTTAGAGCAGTTAACCCTGTCAGTAACGGATATTTTGCTTGGTTAAAAATTTAGGTAAATTCAATTAAAAATAGCAAATTACCATTAACGTAAATCTTAATTAAGGAGGTAAATATGGTTCAAATTTTACAAGCGAAAGAAGTCACTTTCAGAGATTTAATTAATCATTTTCAACTACAGTTTATAGAAGATGAGCATTTTTTTGGGGAATGGCAGCAAGACCTAGAAGCAATCTCTGAACAAGAAAAAGAATTGTTAGATAAAATCAAAACAGGTTATTTTAACTTATTGAATTATCCTCCCTTTTTAGAAACTTCGGTGAGGATGACGGTTTTAGACCCATTATTATTTATTGGTAACTTTTATCTATTTCCTTTTCATATTAAAGCAGAAGATTCCGTTGAAATTATTACAGAAGATCAAGATTTAATAATTAAGGGAAGGTTAGATACTTTAATTCTAAAAGAGCAATTATGGGTAATGATTATTGAATCAAAACGGGTAATTTATTCCGTTGAAGTAGGTTTACCGCAATTATTAGCTTATTTAATGGTCAATCCTCATCCAAACCGTCCTAATTATGGAATGTTGACCAATGGTTCCGAGTTTTTATTTGTTAAATTATTATGGGACGGTAAACCTTTATACGGAACCTCTCGTTTATTTGCCATGAGAAATCCGGGGGATTTATACGAGGTTCTCAAAATCCTTAAACATCTCTGTCAACTAATTTGAGTATCAAGATAATCAGTACCTACAAAATCATTACTCTCCTATTTCCCTCTGTTGTATAATTTGCTCTGCAAGGAACAAATCAGTAGGCATAAATAAAAATTATCAGGATTTTTTCGGCTTTTCTTGACTATTTCAGCCTTATTTGTCCTAACAAGCTCAAGAATACGAGAGTTTTTGTCTAGAATTGCCCGGCCTGAGAGGGGAATGGTAAAGTTAGATAAGAAAATTAAAGATGGTGTGATTAAAGTGAAATTTGCTGCTAGTACCTATTTTTCCCTGCTGCGTCATTGTGCCGTTCCTTTGTTGTCGATCGCCACTTTTACGCCAATTCTCTTAACTTATTTAGCCAAGGAAAAACCAGAAACCCCGCAACCGCAGGCAAATCTAGAGACTGCTGCCTCCCCTGCTCCTATTATCCCATCTCCGATCGCCCCCTTAACCGCGCCATCACCGAAACTATCCCCCTCTCCCCAATCTTCTGCGACTCCAAAATCAGCACCCTCTCCCCAATCTTCCCCCTTGGCACCGAAAAAATTAGCGCCATCGGTTCAAACTTCCCCTAATACTTCCCCTAATACTTCCCCCGCTGCTGCGGCCAAACCAGTGACTAGACAACCCTTAGTGGTTCCCGCTAATTATACGCCGCCGGCCATAGAAATTCGCGTGGCGATCAAAAGGGATGTGGCCAGTGTTTTGATTGGAGTTAACGGACCGGCGGTGATCACCGATCGCCAAGGTCGCGGTTTAAAAACGATTGCCACTAACGAGGGTTTACCGGTCATTCCAGGTGCCAAGGGCTTAAAAATCGGCGATTTATCGCTGCCAGAGGTGATTTTTGTGCAGCCCACCAGTGCCGATGGTTTAGTTTATGTGGATGATAGTTGGTATCGGGGCAAAATCCTCCTTGTCGCCCAAGGCGATCGCTTGTTAGTGGTCAATCATGTTAATTTAGAGGCCTATCTCTATAGTGTGGTGGGTAGTGAAATGCACTCCACCGCACCAATGCACGCTTTAAAGGCACAGGCGATCGCCGCCCGTTCCTACGCCCTAGTACATATAATCCGCCCCGCTAATGCTTGGTTTCATCTGGGCAATACCCAGCGCTGGCAGGTATATAAAGGCATTCGCTCGGAGTATCAATCGACCCACCAAGCGGTTAATGCCACTGCCGGGCAGATTCTCAGCTATAAAGGGGGTGTAGTCGAGTCTCTTTATGCTGCCACCGATGAAATTGTCGCTTGGGCCCACGGTGGTCGCGGTATGAGTCAAACTGGGGCTTATAAATTAGCGGAAAAAGGCCTAGATTATCAACAAATTCTCGGTAATTATTATCCCGGAGTTGGTTTAGCCCGTCTAGTTCTACAAAATTAGATTGATTGGCTTTCTCGACTGAAAACTCAAATCTGATCACTGATAACTGATAACTGATAACTGAAATGCCGACCATAGCAGATTTCTAGTAACTGTATTACAATAAACTTTCAAAATGCTATAGCAGTAAATCTCTCTATGAATAGCCCCTTTCTTGACTACCTCAACGGTCCCAAGCATCCCGTCCTCGTCTTTGATGGAGCGATGGGAACTTCCCTACAAAGCCAAAATCTGACGGCCGAGGACTTTGGTGGGGCAGAATACGAAGGTTGTAACGAGTATCTTGTCCATACTAAACCCAGCGCTGTAGCCAAAGTCCACGAAGCCTTTTTAGCCGTGGGTGCGGATGTGATTGAAACCGACACCTTCGGGGGAACCTCGATAGTTTTAGCCGAGTACGATTTAGCCGATCAAGCCTATTATCTCAACAAAAGCGCCGCCGAACTGGCTAAGGCTTGCGCTAATAAATACTCTACCCCCGAAAAACCCCGTTTTGTGGCGGGTTCCATGGGGCCAGGGACAAAACTGCCCACTTTGGGTCATATTGACTTTGATACGCTCAAAAATGCCTATGTGGAACAGGTAGAGGGTCTGTATGATGGCGGAGCAGATTTATTATTAGTAGAAACCTGTCAGGATGTCCTGCAAATTAAAGCGGCTTTAAATGCTATTGAAGAAGTATTTCAGAAAAAAGGTCAACGATTGCCCCTGATGGTTTCGGTGACGATGGAAACCATGGGAACGATGTTAGTAGGAACGGAAATTAACGCCGTTGTCTCTATTTTACAACCCTATAAAATCGATATTTTGGGACTTAACTGCGCCACCGGTCCCGATTTGATGAAACCCCATATTAAATATCTCTCGGAAAATTCCCCTTTTATTGTTTCTTGTATTCCTAACGCTGGTTTACCAGAAAATGTCGGCGGTCAAGCGCACTATCGCCTCACTCCCGTAGAATTAAAAATGGCTTTAATGCACTTTATCGAAGATTTGGGAGTACAAATTATCGGCGGTTGTTGTGGTACTCGTCCCGACCATATTCAAGCTTTAGCGGAACTAAGTCAGGGTTTAACTCCGAAATCTCGTCATTATCATTATGAACCCTCCGCCGCTTCTATTTATAGTACCCAACCCTATATTCAAGATAATTCTTTCCTGATTGTCGGGGAAAAATTAAACGCCAGTGGTTCTAAAAAATGTCGGGAACTGCTCAATGTTGAAGACTGGGATAGTTTAGTATCTATGGCGAAAGCGCAGGTAAAAGAAGGAGCGCATATTCTCGATGTCAACGTCGATTATGTGGGCCGGGATGGGGTGCGCGATATGCACCAATTAGCCTCTCGTTTAGTTAATAATGTCACCCTACCTTTAATGTTAGATTCCACCGAATGGGAAAAAATGGAAGCGGGGTTAAAAGTAGCGGGGGGTAAATGTATCCTCAACTCTACTAACTACGAAGACGGGGAACAGCGTTTTTATCAAGTCTTGGATTTAGCGAAAAAATACGGCGCGGGGGTAGTAATTGGAACCATTGATGAGGAAGGAATGGGACGCACTGCCGAGAAAAAATTCCAGATAGCTAAACGGGCCTATTATGCGGCGATAGAATACGGAATTCCTCCCTACGAAATCTTTTTTGATCCTCTAGCTTTACCGATTTCTACCGGTATCGAAGAAGACCGAGAAAATGGCAAGGCTACTATCGAAGCAATGCGTCGAATTCGCCAAGAATTGCCAGAATGTCATATTCTTTTAGGTGTGTCTAATATCTCTTTTGGGTTGAATCCGGCAGCGCGTCAGGTATTAAATTCCGTCTTCCTCAACGAAGCGATGCAGGTGGGGATGGATGGGGCAATCGTCAGCGCCAATAAGATTCTTCCTCTGGCAAAAATTGAACCAGAATATCAGCAAGTTTGTCGGGATTTAATCTATGATAATCGTCGTTTTGATGGCGATATATGTGTTTATGATCCCCTGACCAAATTAACCGAATTATTTGCGGGGAAAACTACTAAAAAAGACCCCTCTAGTAATGCTAATTTACCCGTGGAGGAACGCTTAAAACAGCATATTATTGATGGGGAAAGATTGGGACTGGAAGAGGCTTTAAAGCAAGCTTTACAGGACTATCCACCCCTAGATATTATTAATATTTTCCTCTTGGATGGGATGAAGGTAGTGGGTGAGTTATTTGGTTCAGGACAAATGCAGTTACCTTTTGTTCTCCAATCGGCCCAAACTATGAAAGCGGCCGTTGCTTTTTTAGAACCCTTTATGGAGAAAAAAGAGGGGGATAATAATGCCAAAGGGACTTTTATTATCGCAACAGTTAAAGGGGATGTTCACGATATTGGTAAAAATTTAGTTGATATTATCTTGACCAATAACGGCTATAAGGTGATTAATTTGGGCATTAAACAACCCGTAGAAAATATCATCGAAGCCTACCAAGAACATAAAGCCGATTGTATCGCTATGAGCGGTTTATTGGTGAAATCAACGGCTTTTATGAAGGAAAATCTGGAGGTTTTTAACGAAAAAGGAATCACCGTTCCTGTTATCCTTGGCGGGGCAGCTTTAACTCCCAAATTTGTTCATGATGACTGTCAAAAAACCTACAAGGGACAGGTTATCTATGGTAAAGATGCCTTCTCTGACCTGCATTTTATGGATAAATTAATGCCCGCTAAAGCTGGGGGTCAATGGGATGATAGTAAAGGCTTTTTAGCGGAGTGTGCCGAGACAGAAAAAACCCCGGTTGTTGCCGAAGAATTAAAGGTTAATCCCGATACTATTTTTACCGATGGCAGCGTCAACCAAGAATTAGTTATTGATACCCGTCGTTCGGAAGCGGTGGAAGTTGATATTTCCCGACCAACACCGCCCTTCTGGGGTACTAAAATATTAACAGCAGCAGAAATTCCCATCGAGGAGGTTTTCTGGTATTTGGACCTACAAGCTTTATTTGTCGGTCAATGGCAATTCCGCAAACCCAAAAGCCAATCGAAGCAAGAATACGACCAGTTTTTACAGGAAAAAGTTCATCCAATTCTGACAGCATGGAAAGAGAAAATTGTCAAGGAAAATTTACTAAACCCCACATTAATTTATGGTTATTTTCCCTGTCAGTCGTCCGGTAATTCCCTGTTAATTTACGATCCCGAATCGATAGAAGCGGGCGAAAAACCCGAAAATCTGCAACCGATCGCCATTTTTGAGTTTCCTCGCCAGAAATCCGGTCGTCGTCTCTGTATTGCTGACTTTTTCGCCCCGCAGGAATCCAGTATTATCGACGTTTTCCCGATGCAAGCGGTGACAGTGGGGGAAATCGCCACGGAATACGCTAAATCTCTCTTTGATGCCAATCAATACACCGAATACCTCTATTATCACGGCATGGCTGTCCAAACCGCCGAAGCCATGGCCGAATGGACCCACACCCGCATCCGTCGCGAGTTAGGTTTCGCAGAGTTCGATCCCGATAATATCCGCGATATACTGCAACAGCGTTACCAGGGTTCTCGCTATAGTTTCGGCTATCCCGCTTGTCCCAATATTCAGGACCAATACAAGCAACTAGATCTGTTAGGATGCGATCGCATTGGGATGTCTATGGACGAAAGCGAACAATTGTACCCAGAACAATCCACCACCGCCATTATCACCTATCACCCCACCGCTAAATACTTTAGTACCTAATCAGTTATCAGTGATCAGTTATCAGTGATCAGTTATCAGTGATTCAGTTATCAGGTGTGAGTTTTTATCGGTAAAACCCCACACCCCACACCCCACACCCCACACCCCACACCCCACACCCCACACCCTACACCCCGCACCCCACACCCTACACCCAGGAAAAACTTTTTGCCGCAAACCCTAATTAGGGCAGCCATTCCAGTAAAATTCCTAGGGAGCTATCTTTACGGGCGCGGGAATTTTGGGCTTGAATATCGGCGGCTAAACGTAAATTAGAGGTAATCGCATAACCAACCGAAAGAGTAGTCAATCCCACCTCGTTAGCACCCCCCGGTGAGATAAAACTCTGACTTACGGTGATATCTGCTGCCCCCGTGCGAGAAAGGGCTAATTTGAGCTTTAATCCTAAGTTAAGCCCATCGGTGCTGTAATTTCCTGTCTGAATGTAACGATAGCCCACCATGGGAGCCAGATTGACATAATCACCCAAAGGGAGGAGATAGTATTGTAAATTTGCTCCTATTGCCGTCCTTTTGCCGTTAAAAGCCGTCTGATAATCGCCGCTTAGGGTTAAACTGGTTTGACCGAAAAACACATCTTCTACCCCCAAAATCACGCCACTGGAATTATCGGTAGAAGGAAACTCTGCATATCCTAAACGGATACGAGTGCGAAAACTAGGATCGCGGCGAATATCTTCGGCGATATCGGGTATTTTTTCTAACCAACGCTCTAAAACTGGGCTTTCTTGCCGAATTTTCGGGTCTAAGTCTAACTCCGTTTCTGCCCACACCGGACCAATCGCCCCCCATAATAAACCAAGAGCGATCGCATTTACAGAACAGCAAGAGAGCTTAAACATGATCTGCATTATACCCAAGGAGGCAGGGGTCAGGAGGCAGGGGGCAGGGGGCAGGAGAAAGAATCTGGCAATAAAGCTTTTAGCTTAACAAATTAGGTTTTAGATTCGGCCTTTGTTATCAGTTATCAGACTGACTGACGGACACAAGTGGGTCAAAACCTGACAAGACAAGGGTTGCCAAAAAGAAAAATATCTGGGTAGATAGGGAAAAAGCAAGAATCCCTACAAGATGAAAACCGAGAACAGAA
>NZ_SFBZ01000107.1:0-42706 GCF_007095495.1 Microcystis sp. M_QC_C_20170808_M9Col
ATAGAGACGATTTTGATTTACAAGTTGCCGCGGATTAATCGAAAGGAGATAGAAGCTATGTTTAGTTTAAGCGAGTTAAGACAGACGCGTGTGTTTCAGGAGGCCCTAGAGGAAGGTCGTCAAGAAGGTCGCCAAGAAGGTCGCCAAGAAGGGGAAATCATCGGAAAATTGGCTTCTGTTCCCTTATTATTGCGAGCGGGGGTTAATCCCCAAGAAATCGCCGCTTCTCTGGGATTATCTCTCGAACAGGTCTTAGAATTGGCTCGGTCACGCGAAGCGTGCGCGAAGCGTTCGCCGGAAGATAGCGATCGCTAGGGTATTTTCAGATTTCGGCAGTAGAGATATAATTTCCTTATCTTCCTTTCCCCCTTTCTTCGATGCTATCCTTACTAAAAAAGCTCTGGAATTGGCTAAAATCGCTCTTTATTGCCAGTCCAAAGGCAATTAACCCCAAAGAAGTCAAAAATACTCCTCCAGAACCCAGCGATGGGGAATATGAAGGGATATTGATGGGGTTATTCGAGCAGGTGGCGGCGGGAACCACTACCGGCGGGTTACGGGGATGGCTATACAGTCGCCATTGTGACGATAAAAAGCTGGCGCGGTGGTTAGGGGTCAAAAGCGAGGAATGGCTACAGTATCCAGAAGATTATCAAACTTTAGGGCGGGATCTGGCGGCTTTAGGCAAGGTGATGACGGGAAATCTGGGGGAAGTGTCCCAACGGATTAGCCTCCAGTTACGCGACGCGGTGAGGGATGTTTCTGGTGTGGAGGAGGAAAATCTAGGCCCAAAGGAGACGGATTTAACGGAAGTGGTTCAGGATGCCGAATTCTGGTTTGAGCAAGGAAACCAGAAAGTAATCAATGGGGATTTTATCGGTGCGATCGCATCCTATGATCGAGCTTTAGAATTTAAACCCGATTACCATGGAGCTTGGTACAACCGAGGGATTGCGTTAGGTAATTTAGGCAGATTTGAACAAGCGATCGCATCCTGGGATCGAGCTTTAGAAATTAAACCCGATTACCATGAAGCTTGGGGCAACCGAGGGGTTGCGTTATATAATTTAGGCAGATTTGAAGAAGTGATCGCATCTTACGACAAAGCTTTAGAAATTAAACCCGATTTACATCAAGCTTGGTACAACCGAGGGGTTGCGTTAGCTGATTTAGGCAGATGGGCAGAAGCGATCGCATCCTGGGATCAAGCTTTAGAAATTAAACCCGATAAGCATGAAGCTTGGAACAACCGAGGGATTGCGTTAGGTAATTTAGGCAGATTTGAACAAGCGATCGCATCCTACGATCGAGCTTTAGAAATTAAACCCGATGACCATCTAGCTTGGTTGATCCGAGGGGGTGCGTTATATAATTTAGGCAGATTTGAAGAAGTGATCGCATCCTACGATCGAGCTTTAGAAATTAAACCCGATGACCATGAAGCTTGGTACAACCGAGGGATTGCGTTAGTTAATTTAGGCAGATTAGAAGAAGCGATCGCATCCTACGATCGAGCTTTAGAATTTAAACCCGATTTACATCAAGCTTGGTACAACCGAGGGAATGCGTTAGCTGATTTAGGCAGATTAGAAGAAGCGATCGCATCCTACGATCGAGCTTTAGAATTTAAACCCGATGACCATGAAGCTTGGTACAACCGAGGGATTGCGTTAGGTAATTTAGGCAGATTAGAAGAAGCGATCGCATCCTGGGATCAAGCTTTAGAAATTCAACCCGATTTTTATCATGCTTGGTACAACCGAGGGATTGAGTTAAAGAATTTAGGCAGATATGAAGAAGCGATCGCATCTTATGATCGAGCTTTAGAAATTAAACCCGATTTCCATCTAGCTTGGTACGGCCGAGGGAATGCGTTAGGTAATTTAGGCAGATTTGAACAAGCGATCGCATCCTTCGACCAAGCTTTAGAAATTAAACCCGATTACCATCTAGCTTGGGACAACCGAGGGTGGGCCGTTTGTTCTCTGAGTAAAAATCGCGTTTCTACTCCTAGTCTAGAAGCTCTCATTTACCGTAAACCGATAGTAGCCCTTAATGACCGAGAACCCCATATTTTCGCCCTCCGGGAGGCACTTCCCCACCTCATTCAAGGATCGCCTCCGTGGGGGCAAATTTATCGCTATCTAGGGGAAGCTTATCTGGAACATTCCCAGTATAAAGAGAATGCTAGTCCCTATTGGCGCGAAGCAATCCGACATTATCAAACCGCTTTACCGATTCTCAGCGAAAAAGACTTCCCCGAAGATCATTTAGAAATTCTGCAAGGATTGATCCGCGCTCATCTTTCCCTACAGGAAATCCCTGAAGCGCGATTCTATCAACAACAGGGGCGCCACCTTTTCACCCGACTACGCGCCCAGAAACGCGATAAACCGGCTTTTGAGAGAAAATTCAGCAGTTTTAGTCACCTAGAAATCGATTTACTGATCGAGGAAAATCATCCCCTAGACGCAATTGAACAGGCAGAATTTTATAAAAATCGTTGTTTGACTTGGATTCTCGATAATTGGCAAGAAAACCCCACCAGTCCCGATTATGCCACTATCCAAAGCCTGACCGGTCCGAATAAGGCGATTATTTACTGGTATCTCAGCGAGGACAATCTCACCACCTTTATTATCACCGCAGAGGCTGATCCCGTCATTCTAGAGCCAGAACAACGCCGTCAACCAGCGCGACAGTTTCGGACTTGGTTAACCGAATGGGATAAACAATACCGCGACTATGCCAGTAAAAAAGAAACGGAGAATAAACAAAATCACCCCTGGAGATTGTCACTTAACAGCCGTTTTGCCCAATTAAAGCGGATTTTACAGATCGATAAAATTCTCGAACCTTTGCCGGTTTCCGTTGATTCCCTGATTCTCATCCCCCACCGGGATCTGCACCGCTTCCCCCTACATACCCTCTTCCCCGAAAAATACACCGCCACCTATCTCCCCTCTGCTCAGGTCGGTTTGCGTCCCCAGTCCGGCGATTTCTCCTATTCTCCCCTCCTCAGCGTCGAAGACCCCAAAACGGAACAAAAACCCATGGATTTCGCCCAACTGGAATCAGCGATTATTAGCCATATCCTGCAACCGAGCCAGAGAATCAGCCCGAAAAAGGCATCACGCGAAAACGTCCGCAAAGCCCTCGAAAATGCCCATAAAACCTTTCATTTCACTGGTCACGGCTTTTATGACTCTTTTCGTCCCCAGGAGTCTGCGATCGCCCTTAGCGATGGTTTATTAACTGTCCGGGACATCAACAAGCTCAACCTCTCTAGTTACCGTCTCGTCTGTCTGGCTGCCTGTGAAACCGCTCTCACCGGCAAGGATGGCATTACTACCGAATACGTCGGCCTCGTCAGTGCTTTCCGGGCAGCGGGTGCGACTAATGTGGTCAGTACCCTCTGGCCGGTGAAGGAGATTTCTAGTGCTTGGTTTATGGTTAACTTCTATCAAAGATTATTAGCGGGTGAATCCCCGGCCCTAGCTCTGAAAAATACACAAAATTGGTTAAAAAATATCACTTGGCAGCAACTAGCTAACTGGATCGAGCAACTTGGACAACTTCCCGACCTAAGGGAAGGGGTCGATCGACTGGAGGTGAGGGCGGCGAATATTTTAAAGGAAGGCAGTACAATAGGGCTAGATCAACTAACAGAATATAGTGATCCTTACCATTGGGCGGCCTATACCCTGACTGGACAGGACTAACTTATGGAAATTCCCAAAACAATTATCGATCTTGAAGCGCTGCTAATCGCCCTCGCACAGCAGACTGAACCCTTGCCAGAATATCTACAGCGATCGCTCAAAGAAATTGAACGATTATTAAGGGAAGAACAACCCCAGGCAGCAACACAATTGCGGCAACTTGTCAAGGATTTTCCCCCCCTAGAAAAAGCTTATAAAAAAGCGATCGAAGAATTAGACGCAGCCTATGCTAACCAAGAATGCGCCAAAAGTTTAAGCGTCACTTTTCCCGATAGTTTAGATTTCGAGTCCCTATTTATTAATGATGTTATTCCTAGCCAAGATTGGGTAAAAACTGCCCAAAAATTAGCCCGATCCCCCCTGCCCCCCTTGATAAGGGGGGTGCCGACAGGCGGGGGGATCCCCCTTGATCACGAGGGTGCTGATTCCCCTCGATTTTGGGATAAAGCCGATCGCCTGATGGTGGTAACGGTGGGAGGTGCAGCCCTAGGGGGATCGATTGCGGGAGTTTATGGTGCGGTTATTGGTGCGATATTAGCGGCGGGCTGCGGATGGTATATTACCTTTAGGAAAGCAAAATCAGCATAAATTTTTGATGAAGATTGTTAACATTGAAAACTTTCTTTTGTTAATCGGAACCTTGGTCATTACCGCAAGCGTGGCACTGGTTACAAAAAAACAGCCAAGACGGGGAAACAATAAATCTTATCTAGAAATTCTTTTTGTTTCTGGGTTAAGTTTATCGGCTGTATTGGCAATGTCTAAGGTCGTCCATAAAGTGTTAACCGATGAAAATTTTCAGAATTGCCTTGGCTCGGATAGTCAAATCCTTCTTTTGTTAGCTGCTGTTCTCGGTATCTATATTTCTCTTAAAGAGATTTGGAAATTATTTGAAGCGAAGTAATAGAAATGCCAGCTTTATCCATATCCAAAAGTTATACTAAATCCTGTTGAGAAGCTGTAGAATAGGCTCGAAATCTTTTTCCTCTCGGCTACTTAGGGTTTGCTGAAAAAGTACGGGCGAAGCATTCGGGTAGAAAATCTACGGTTTTACCGATAAGTTATTGCCCGAATGCTTCGCCCCTACAGGACTAAATCCTGTTTAGAAGCTGTAGAATAGGCTCGAAATCTTTTTCCTCTCGGCTACTCAAACCCTACTTAAAACTACATTCCCATAATTTCGTAACCGGAATCTACATAAATAATCTGACCGGTAATACCACTAGCAAGATCACTGGCTAAAAAAGCGGCCGTATTTCCCACTTCAATTTGTGTCACCGTGCGATGTAAAGGAGCGATTTCTTCCACATGATGGATCATATCAAGAATTCCCCCCACGGCCGAAGATGCTAAGGTGCGAATTGGACCGGCGGAAATACCATTAACTCGGATCTTTTGGCCACCTAATTCGGCGGCTAAATAGCGAACACTCATTTCTAAACCGGCTTTTGCCACCCCCATTAAATTATAGTTAGGAATTACCTTGACACCACCGAGATAGGTAAGAGTGATAATACTTCCCCCTTCCGTCATCAAGGGTTTAGCCGATCGAGCTAGACGGGTTAGGGAAAAAGTGCTAATATCTAGGGATTTAGTGAAAGCTTCCCGAGGGATGGCGGTAAAATCGCCCGTTAAACCCTCTTTATCGGCAAAAGCGAGACAGTGAATCAAAATATCCAGTTTGCCCCATTTTTCCGCCACTGTAGCGAAAGTATCTTCTACCTGTTGGTCATTTTGGACATCGCAGGGGACATAAAAAGCGGGATTAAGTTCATCGGCCAATTCTCGCACTTTTTTCTCAAAACGGCCCTTTTCGTCGGGGAGATAGGTGACACCGATATTTGCACCAGCTTGATGGAGTTGTTGGGCAATTCCCCAAGCGATCGAGCGATTATTGGCAATCCCCGTCACTAGGGCGTTTTTTCCCGTTAAATCTAACATAGTTCTCGTTTCTCTTACAAAAATCTCCCCAATAGCCGACCCCAGCGAGATTCGGTATAATAGGGATACAGATAACGGGGCAGCAATGATCACCCCTCCCCCATTGTCTGGCAAAAAGCGCCCAAAACTTTTCCCAGTTTAGGCAGCGGTTATGTTTAATAGAGGTGACACTCGTTGCATAATAAAAACAATTTTCCCCTTTTTTGGATGTGAGATGGACTTATCCCTAATACAAGATAAACCCCTAGCAGATGTGTTCCGTCGAATCGGCAGCGGCAATTTCCCCCCGGTGGTGGAATTGTTCGAGCGTGGCAAAACGATCTTTTTTCCTGGAGATCCCGCCGAAAGAGTCTATTTTTTGCTGAAAGGAGCCGTTAAGTTGTCGCGAGTCTATGAAGCGGGAGAGGAAATTACCGTGGCTCTACTGCGGGAAAATAGCGTCTTTGGTGTGCTATCCTTACTGACTGGCCAGCGATCGGATCGTTTTTATCATGCCGTGGCTTTTACTCCGGTAGAATTACTCTCGGCCCCAATCGATCAGGTAGAAAGATCCCTCCGCAATAATCCCGATTTATCAATGTTGATGCTGCAGGGGTTGTCCTCGCGGATTCTGCAAACGGAAATGATGATCGAAACCTTGGCTCACCGGGATATGGGTTCCCGTTTGGTCAGTTTTTTATTAATTCTCTGTCGTGATTTTGGGGTCCCCACCACCGATGGCATCCGGGTGGATCTAAAATTGTCTCACCAAGCGATCGCAGAAGCGATCGGTTCTACCCGCGTCACTGTCACCCGTTTATTGGGAGAGCTGCGGGATCAGGAAATGGTCTCAATTTACAAGAAGAAAATTACCGTCCATAATCCCGTCGCTCTCAGTCAACAATTTACTTAAATTCTGGATGACTAGCGCTTATATTTTGGTTTTGGCCATCGTGGTTTTAGGTGGTCTGATAGCGGCGGTTGGCGATCGCATAGGGAGCCGTATCGGTAAGAAAAGGATGCGTTTATTTAATCTGCGTCCGAAACAAACCGCAACTTTGATGACGATTGTAACGGGAATTTTGATCGCCGGCTCCACTTTAATTGTCTTGTTTGCTTCTAGTAAATCCCTGCGTCAAGGGGTTTTTGAACTGGATCGTCTTTTAAATGAACGTCGTGCCGCTATTAAGGATTTGGAAAGACAGGTGAGAAAAACCACCGAGCAAAAAAATCAGGTGGAAAAGGCTTTAAAAACGGCTAAAAGTGAACAGATAGCTGTGCAGAAACGTCTAGAGGTTCTTAACAAAAATTATCAAGCTTCTCGTCAACGTTTGCGATTAGTTTCGGGACAGTTGGAAAAGTTTCGTAAGGAAGTGGCTAATTTAAATAATGAACGAGTTATTTTAACTAATCAAAAGGCACAGTTAATCAGTCAACGGGATCAATTGTCCCAACAAAAATCAATTCTTTCTAGTCAGATCAATCAACTACAAACCACCGTTCAAGTTAGAGATAAAGAGTTAGCTAATCAACAAAAGTTATTAACAATCAGACAAGCGCGACTTCAACAGTTGGAAACTCAACAAAAAACCCTACAGCTAGAAATTGATCGCCGGGATCAACGTATTGGAGAACTCGATCGATCGATCGTCGATAAAAATTTAGCTTTGGAACAGCGCGAGGGAAAATTAAAAGATTTAGAAACCCAAATGGCTTTTCTTAAGCGGGAAGTGGAAGTTTTAGAACAATACTATCAAACCTATCAAGAATTGCGGGAAAAACAAATCGCTATTTTCCGGGGACAGGTGTTATCTTTTGGAGCTTTTCGTATTGTTGATACTCAAGCTATTGTCGCTGTTATTGATAAGTTATTGCGAGAAGCGAATATGAATGCTATCCGTGCCACCCAACCGAATCAGCCTAATTTTGACCAGCGTTTAGTTAAGATCACAAAAGCACAGGTAGAACAGTTAAGTCAACAATTACAGGACGGTAAAGAATATGTGGTGAGAATCCTTTCAGCAGGTAATTATGTCTTAGGAGAAACCGAGATTCGTGTCTTTGCTGATGTGGTTCCCAATCAAAGAGTTTTTGAGGAGAAACAGGTCATCGCTGCCGTTTCCATTGATCCCCAAAATATGACAGAAGAAGACCTACAAAAGCGCTTAGATTTACTCTTAGCCTCGGCTCAATTTCGCGCTAGAAGTGCGGGAGTTTTAGGATCAATTCAAGTGGAAGATGGGTTATTAACTACGGTAGTTAACTTTATTGGTCAAGTGAAAAAGTCGGGTAATGCTATCGAGACACTTGAGGCAATTGCTGCTAGTAAAACTAATACGGCTGGCCCCTTAACTTTGCGTTTAGTGGCGGTAAAAGATGGTAAAATTGTTTTTAGTACGTCCTCTTAAAAGATAGCTAAAGTTAGGAGTTGAGATTAAAATCAATTCCTTCGTAAATATCGGCAAGATTTAAGCTAATTCCTAAAGAATCTAGGGATATAATTCCCCTGGCTGGGGTGTATTCTTGCAGTAACCAATTATTCTCTGAGGTTTTGCTATAGGATTCTATTAGTATCTCCCCTTGACTGACGAGAAGATATTGGTTTAATTGGGGGATAGAACGATAATAACGAAATTTATCACCCCGATCATAACCGGAGGTAGAAGGAGATAAAACTTCGATAATTAGGCAGGGATTTAAAATTTCATCGTTGCGATTATCACTAAATAATGGTTCCCCGGCAATAATCATTAAATCTGGGTATAAACCGCGATTATACTGGGGTATCCATAGACGTAGATCGCTAGATTGAAGACGATAATTAGTTCCTCTTAAAGCTAATTTAAGCAGGACAATAAGATTAATGAGAATACTATTATGATTGATGCTTCCCCCTGTCATCTCGATAATTTCCCCGTCGTGATATTCGTGTTTAACCTCGGCTATGGTTTCTAAATTACGATATGCTTCTAAGCTGAGGGTTTTGGGAGGAGATTGAGTTAGCATTTTTCCAGATTAGAGATTATTTTATTTAATCATAACACAATTAATTTTACCCATTTAATCCTAATTCCCCCTGTAGAAAATCAATAAATTGTCTAGCAGTTCTTCCCGATCGCCCATTATGTTGGGTTGCCCATTGTTTGGCACGAAATTCTAAGTCTTCTAAGCTAATTTTTAATTTAGATAAAGCTGCCAAATGACGCACTATTTCCAAATATTTTTCTTGATTAGCAGGTTCAAAAGTGAGGGTTAAACCAAAGCGATCGCTAAAGGATAATTTTTCTTGTACTGTGTCCCAATTATGCACTTCATCACTATCTTTTGGTTGTGGTCGATCCGCAAAAAATTCTCTGACTAAATGTCGGCGATTAGAAGTGGCATAAACTACGACATTTTTCGGTCTAGCGGTGACGCTTCCCTCTAAAACAACTTTTAAAGCTTTAAAAGCTTCATCGTCTTCTTCAAAGGATAAATCATCGACAAAGATAATAAATTTTTGGGGCAAATCTCGCAAGATTTCAATAATTAATGGTAGGTCTTTTAACTGCGATTTTGCCACTTCAATTAAGCGCAATCCTTGACTATGATATTTTTGCAATAATCCCTTAACCAGAGAGGATTTTCCTGAACCACGACTGCCATAGAGTAGGACATTTAAAGCTGGATAACCCGCTAATAAAAACTCAGTGTTTTTAATCAAGGTTTCCTTGGGCATTTCATAACCGACTATGTCTTGAATCTGTACGGGATCGGGATGAGTAATTCCTTGTAATCTGCCTTCTTGCCACCTTAAAGCTTGATAACGGGCAAAAATTCCTGTACCACACTCACGATAATAATCGGCTAGATCTTCGACTAATTCCGTCCAATCTAAACTAGAATGTAGGAAACTTTCTAATTTATTGTCCACTTCCCAAGCGGGGAAAATTAGAAATTTAATTTGTTCAAAAACTGTCGAATTACTTAAGCTATAAATGCTAGAGTTATAAAGAGATTGGAGGATAGATAAATCCTGTTTAACGCCATTAATTAAAGATTCGGGTAACTCCGAAACACTTTTTTTCTGTACCTGTTGACTAAAGGGATTGTCATCTAATAAAATTTGTTCGATTAGAAAATCATTCCAACTGATATTTCTGGATGCTAAAGCTTGAAACAATTGACCATAAGCTTTGAGAAAATCGGCAACATTATTCGTAGATAATAGGGTAATAAATGCCTGGCCAATAGCATTATCAAAAACCCCTTGATACAAAACTAACAAGCTGACTTTTTTATAAATTTCAGAGTTCATTTTTAATTCTCCACTAATAACTAACATTTCATGGCCGCCTTTTGGCAATTCCTAATCCGATTTAATAATTGCCGCCTTGTAGCCGAGGGAATGCCAATCAGTTATTATACTACCAAGATAGGGCGATATCTGCAACATTAAGGTTAAAAAGGGAGAAATGCCTACCGACTAATTCTTAGGACTTCTTGAATTGATTCTCGATAAAATTGATAACTTATAGCAGTTATCTTCATGGTGAGGTGCAAAGTTTTCGTTTTGGGGAGACGGTTGATAATACCCTGTCAGGTTACACATCATCTTGAGGAGAAACGCTATATTTTATAAAATTTAACCAATCTTGGATTTCCTGTCCTAACCAGAGACATTCATCCTCGCGGAGATTCTGACCGATCAGATAATAATTTTTAGCCGTCCGCAGACGAATCTGATAGTTACCTTCTGTGCCATTGCTATGGAGAAAAATACCCCATAAATCTTGAGTTTTAAAAGCAAATTTTTGGTAGATAAAAATTAAAACTTTATATTTAATTAAAACTTCTTGAGGGGTAAGAATTAATTGCATCTCACGCAAACAAATAAAACCAATTAGAGCTACAATAAAGGTAAGAATCGGGGAGATAAAGACAGTGACAGTAAGGACAATCGCCAAAGACCAGAGGGTAGCTGCATCGGAAGGTAGCTTAATTTTAGGGGGTAAATTAATCTCTAAATTATCCCGGTGTTTAGCGATACGGATGGAACTGTGGGGAGGTTTTGGTAATTTCTTAGGATCGATTAAACTTGATGCTTGGCGATAGTAGGGATGTTGGAGAAATTTCAGAGCTTCTCTGGCACTTTTAAACCGCTTTTCTACCGCTACATCGGTCATAGTTTCTAACCAATCGATTAAATCATCATCAATTGTCACCCGTTGGCGAAATTGAATTTTAGAGTCGCGGTGGGGCAATTCTATCGGGACAATTCCCGTCAATAAATGAATTAAAGTCATACCTAAGGCATATAAATCAGAACTGGGAACCGCCCGGCCCCAAAATTGTTCTAGAGGTGCATAACCACTCGTTCCCACCACAGTAAAAGTAACTCCCGTCACTGCACCGCGGGACTGGACTGCCCCAAAATCTACTAAATAAACGTTATTTTCCGAGTTAATAATTAAATTACTAGGTTTAATATCTCGATGTAATACTGGGGGCGATAATTCGTGCAAATAAATGAGAATTTCGAGAACTTCTTGGGCAATAGTCCGAATTACCGTAGCGGTGAAACTTTGCCCCCTTTCTAAGCGATCGCTTAGGGATTCTCCCGGTATATAATCTTGTACAAGCACAAACCAAGGAATCCCGTCACCTTGATTTTTATCGAGGGAAAAATAATCGCGATAGCGGGGAATACGGGGATGATAGAGAGAAGCTAAGACGGCTGCCTCTCGTTCAAATAATTTTAATTCTTCCCACTCCATCTGGGGACTAAAAGCGAGGAGTTTAATAATTACCGATTCTTGAGATAATATATCGGTAGCTAACCAAGTTTGACGACCGATAGCGGTATTTCCTAGGCGTTGTTGCAGTTGGTAACGTTCAGCTAAAAGAGAATCAGAAGTAAAGGTCATAGTGGCTTTTCCCTTATTTAGACCTGTTTTTTTTCAGGAAAAATGCTGGCTGGTACTAATTAATATCGATTTGTTTTTTGGCTGTCCAACAAAGGGCGATTCCTTTTTCTTTATAGGAAGATTCTCCGACAAAGATAGGATATAATTCAGATTCCCCACGATAGATAATTTCCTGACCATCAAATCCTAGAAAAATCGGTTGATTGGGTTGAATTGCCTGATAATCTCGTTGAAGAATCTCAGGATGTAACATGGCTTTAATTTCACCCTGTTCATCCCTAGGATAATCGATCGATCCTAAACGTTGGTAAACTGTGAGGGATTCGCTGAAAGTATCGAGATGGGCAGCGAGATAATTTTCCTGTTCGATATAGTCTAGGATTTGATAGATAAGTGTTTCGGTTTGACGAAAAAGATAGGGACAGATGACGCCATGGTTAACCGGACCGATTTCTAGGGTAAAAGCTAGGGGACAAATTCCTTTCAGAAAATGATTTTCTTCCTCGCTGACGGGATGATAAATTAAGCGCACCTCAGGATTAATTTTAGTCAGATAGGTAAAGAGTTTTAATAGCCAAGGATGGGGATTAGAATAAATAATTGCCAGCATCATGTTAGATGTGGTGCTGTGAATATCGATTAATAAATCAATGGATTTTTCTTGGATTTCTTTGACTATTTTTTTGGCTCGTTTTTGTTCGTATTGCTGACAATCGGGATTAACTAAATCTTTCTGGTTAAAACAACGATTTAAATCCTTATCGATATATCTAACCCGTTGCTTTAGGGCTAAGGGATTAGCGATGAGAGTGTGGGATTGAAAACTGCTGCGGGCTAGGAGATTAGCTGAGTTTTGCAGGTATTTAACCAGATAAGCGGGAGTTAGTTCATTGCCATGCACACCGGCAATTAAAGCCAGATTTTTAATAGTAGTTTTCTGCTCGATCATTTTTTATAAGTTTTGAGAAGTTAAGTGGGTGGGTGGAATTAAATATAAGATGAAGGTAGGTTGGGTTGAAGCATGAAACCCAACGCCCGATTATGTTACGCTACCGCTAACCCATCCTACAAATAATTGTGCCTCCCTACTTATAATTATTTATGGTTTGCGGCAAAAAGTTTGTTGGTGGGGTTAGGAGTCGGTCGTCGGTCGTCAGAAGATTATTTTTATTTATTCTTCCCACACCCCACACCCCACACCCTACACCCCACACCCCACAACCCACCCCTATAACTGATTTAGAAAAACCAACCGTAGGAATGAAGACCTTTACCTAAAAGATTCACCCCTAAATAACATACCCAAACCACAACAAAACCACTCGCTGCTAGAATAGCTGGTTTTCTTCCCTGCCATCCCCGGGTAATGCGGGCATGGAGATAAGCGGCAAACACTAACCAAGTGATTAGCGCCCAAGTTTCTTTCGGATCCCAACTCCAATAGGAACCCCAAGCTTCATTCGCCCAAACTGCCCCGGCGATGATACCGATAGTGAGAAGGGGAAAACCGAGACCGATGACCCGATAACTGATATTATCGAGGGTTTCCGCCAAGCTAAGACGTTGGGGCGAAAGAGTCGCCATCGCTGTTAAGGTGGGAGTTAAAAGGGCGGTTGTGCCACTGTTAGCCGTTTCCAGGAAAATTGGGGCGGAAAGAGTGGTAGATAACTTATTTTGCAGACGATAGGCCCCCGTACCCACGGAACTGCCTTTTAACTCGATATTTTGACCTCTAGTGACGATCAAAAAAGCGATCGCCATCAGGGAACCCACCATCAAAGCAGCATAACTTAACATCATGACGCTAACGTGCATCATCAACCAATTCGATTTTAAAGCCGGAACCAAGGGCGCCGAAGTTTGCATTTCCCCGGGTAAGGACAAAGTGGCAAAAGCAGTAATCCCCATGGCTACAGGAGTCGTCACCACCCCCACCAGGCGACTGCGGCTAGTGTACTCAGCAATTAAATGAACCGCAGTTACACCCCAAGCGAGAAAGAATAAAGATTCGTAAAGATTGCTGATGGGGAAATAACCCGCTTCTAACCAGCGCGCCCCCAATAAAGCGGCGATACAGAGGTTAGCGATGGCCACTCCCGTGCTGCCCAGGCCGGGCAACAAAGGTATGCTAGGAAAGGCTGCCCCGGCCCAATAAACCAGCATGGTTAAAAACAGGACTAAAAAAGAAGTGTTATCGAGAAAGTTCTCTAAGCTAACTAAATTCATGGGATTTCTCTCGTTTGTCGCTCGCTCGCTACCAAGTATTCCATCCTCTATCCTATCCCATCGGTAAGGCGATCGAGACAGGGAATTGTTAGTATAAACTTTGCATTTTCACTCTCACCTGCCCTAAAAATTATGGCTAATCAAGAAGATAATCAATTTTCCTGGTCGCGTTTGCCTCTGTTAGGCAAAATCCTGATCATTTGTTCTGGTGTTGCCGCTTTAGGCTATTTTCTTATCCCTCGTCCCTCAGAATTATCCAATATTCCCCTCGAACCCTACAGCGAATTTATCAGTAAAGTGGAACGGGGCGACATCAGTAAGGTCAGAATTGGCAATCAAGTCATCTTTTATCAATTAAAAAATCCTTTAGAATCCCTGCCTATTCCGGGTAATCCCTCCGTTAATCCCCCAGAATCAAATAATCCCCTTTATGGTGATTCTAGTTCTCTGGCGGGCAAACCAAGCAGTAATCTAGTCCCCGAACGAGTCTTGGCGACGATTCCAGTCGATAACCCCCAATTACCCCAACTATTACAGCAAAAAGGCGTAATCTTCGAGGCGATTCCCGTGGCCGAAAACAGTTGGATCACCACTCTCCTCGCTTGGGTGGTTCCTCCCTTAATTTTAGTCGCCGCCATGCAGTTTCTGTTCTATCGCAACGATGACACCCGTAAATCGCTGCTTTTTAACAAAAATCTCGCTAAAGTTTATGGAGACGGCGAAAAATATCCGATTACCTTCAGTGATGTGGCCGGGGCCGAGGAAGCAAAAACCGAGTTAAAGGAAATTGTCGAATTTCTCAAGGATGCCGAGCGCTTTAATAAAATTGGGGCGCGTATTCCTAAAGGTGTTCTCTTAGTCGGACCGCCGGGGACGGGAAAAACCCTTTTGGCAAAAGCGGTCGCGGGAGAAGCGGGAGTGACGTTTTTTAGCATTTCGGCCTCGGAATTCGTGGAATTATTTGTCGGGACTGGGGCAGCCCGGGTGCGGGATCTATTTGCCCAAGCGAAGAAAAATGCCCCTAGCATCATTTTTATTGATGAATTGGACGCGATCGGTAAATCGAGAAGTTCGGGATCGGGAACTAGCGGCAGCAATGATGAGCGCGAGCAGACTTTAAACCAACTTTTGACAGAAATGGACGGTTTTAGCCCCAAAGAAGCCGTCGTCATCGTTTTAGCCGCCACCAATCGCCCAGAGACTCTTGATGCCGCTTTATTGCGTCCGGGGCGCTTTGATCGCCAAGTTTTGGTGGATCGTCCCGATTTAGCGGGAAGACTGGCAATTTTGGAAATATACGCCCAACGAGTCCAGATGGGTGAAGATGTTAACCTCAAAGCGATCGCCACCCAAACCCCCGGTTTTGCCGGTGCCGATTTAGCCAACCTCGTCAATGAGGCTGCTCTCTTGGCCGCCCGCAATAATCGGGAAAAAGTCAGTCAAATTGACTTTAAAGAGGCGATAGAAAGAGTTATCGCTGGTTTAGAAAAGAAAAGTCGGGTTTTATCCGAAAAAGAAAAGAAAATCGTCGCTTATCACGAAGTTGGCCATGCTTTAGTCGGCGCTGTCATGCCGGGAGGTGGTCGGGTGGAGAAAATTTCCATCGTTCCCCGGGGTTTATCCGCTTTGGGTTATACCCTGAAAATTCCCACGGAAGACCGTTTTTTGATGACAGAAACCGAATTTAAAGAACAAATTACTATGTTATTGGGCGGTCGGGCAGCCGAAGAATTAATCTTTGGCAGTGTCACTAATGGCGCTTCCGATGATTTACAAAGGGCGACGGATATTGCTGAAAGAATGGTGACAATGTATGGTATGAGTAAATCCCTGGGACCCCTAGCCTACGATAAAACCGGACAGGCTAATTTTTTAGGTAATAATCAGGGTAGTCCCCGGCGTTTGATCGGGGAAAATACGGCCAAAGCGATCGATGAAGAAGTTAAACAAATTATCGACGCTAGTTACCAAAAAGCCCTAGCAATTCTCAGTCACAACCGCAATTTATTAGAGTCCATTACTGCTAATCTTTTGACCACAGAAGTAATCGAAGGAGAAGAATTGCAAGAATTCTTAAATCAAGCGCAAATGGTCTGATCAATCCTCATAAATAGGGTCTGCTGAAAAAGTTTTTCGTGGGGAAGTGGGGAAGTGGGGAAGTGGGGAGAACAAAGCTGCCTTTTGCCTTTTGCCTTTTGCCTTTTGCCTTTTGCCTTTTGCCTTTTGCCTTTTGCCTTTTGCCTTTTGCCTTTTGCCTCTCCTCATAACTAGGGTTTGCTGAATAAATAATCGAGAATATCTAACTTAAGGAGAGGAGAGGATCAAAGCATTGGAAAACTGGTATTTCCCTGCTTTGACGGTTAATTTGCCCTTTTTCCAACCCAAAGAAACGGGAGAGTTATCTCGACTTAAACTGTTATAAAGGGCGAAATTTTTTGACCAATCGTGCTTTTGACCGTTACGAATTAAAATCGGCAGTAGATTGATTTGATTATAGGTCAATTGTAAACTCTGCCCTTGACTGCCTTTAAATAAAACCCTGCCCTGCTTAATTTGAGTTAAATTTACTTGACTTTTTTGCTTAAATATGCTCTTGAAATTCTCATAACTACCCTGGGTTGCCGCTTCCCCCACTTCCAGAGCAAAACCCGCATAATTGTTACCTGTGGGTAAAGCTTGGTAGGTATTATCATCGGGATAAGGGGAATTAGGAATCTCGATCATTTCAGGAGAAGAAAGATTTATTAATCTCAGGGCTAACCAAGTTTTTTCTAATTGAATAAACCAGATATTATCATCTTTTTCTACCTTGGCAGTTTTCGGTAATTGCCAGAAAAAAGCTTGGTCTGCTGGACGTAACCAGATTAAAAGATTACGATATTGTCCGATTTCATCCCCAGGATTTTTGCCCGGTTTTACGCCATTTTTGCCAGTGTTAGCCACAAAAAAATCCACCCCTTTGTGTTGATTAAAGGCCATTAATTTAAACGGGGCCACATCGCCATCGGGGAAAGTTCCCGCCAGACTACCCATTTGATAACTAGCCCCGATAAATTGAGTTTCCCAATAACCCGGACTTTGATTATTGCCCGGTTTCCAGTTTTCATACAGGGGTTTACTGGCGAGAATTTCTACCGGTTTATTAAAGTTTTTTCGGGCTAATTCCATCACTGCCAAAGGAGGACGATAACCACTGGTAATTAAATAAAGAGAGTCCAATTCCGGGCGATTATTAGGGACGGGAGTATCACCAAAGTATAGCCAAAAAGTGCGGGATGCGTGCGATCGCATTACGCCATGGCCATCACCATAATCGCGTTTTACAGGGCCACCCCAACCACCGCGATAATATTTAACACTAGCGGCCATGGATAACCAATCTAAGGCCATTTTTGCCCATTGTTTAACTTCCGTATCTTGAGCAAAATCGTAGAGATTGAGATAGGGAGCAAAGGTGTGACCGTGATAAACTTCTGAATCCCATTCTCCCATACCGATGTTATATAAAGCTGAAACGTAACGCTTAATTTTACTTTTATAAATTTGACGAGTTGCTTCATTTCCGGTTTCTTCGGCCATCAGATAAACTGATGTTTCGCGCATTGCCCGCAGGTTATCAGTATTACGACTATCTACCCATAAACCCCGTCTTGTTATACTCCAATCATTACCCGTTCCTTGGCCGGTACCGTGGATAGGATGGGGCCGTTGTAAAGGGTCGGTTTCTGTCCAAATTTTCGCCGCATTATACATTCTCTGACGATAAACAGGATCGAGATATTTTCCGAGCAGAAAATATTTTCTAATTTGTCCTTTCAGGGTAAAAGAAAAATAATAATCTATATAATCGGTGTGGGCCTGTTCCCGTTTTTGTGGGTCATCCTGCTGCAGGAAATCTAGGGCTTTTTGCCGGTTTCCTGCCAAGAAATCAAACATGGCCATAGCATAGGATTTTTTCTCGTTTTCTCCCCACAAATTGCCATAACTTTCCCGATTAGCAAAATGGTTAATAACCTGCTTGGCCCTTTGTTGAAATTCTGCCTCTAATTCCGGTGTCCAATCGTTAAGATATTGGGGTTTAACTTCGGCAACAGGGAAGGAATAGATCGAGTTTTGAGAAACAGAATAGAGGGAATTAAAGCCAATAGTAAATAGGGCAATTATTACCGCTAAAATTAGATATTTAATTCTAGATCCAATCGTCATCTTCGGCAAATTCATCGATGTTTCCTTGATTTTCTGGGGACTGAGGTTGATTCTCTTTATCTAATTGTAAAGGAACTGGTTCAGGAGGGATAATTTCTGGTAATAATTCTTCGGGTTTTTGACCATCTACCTCCACCACAATCATTTCTGTGACGGGAAACCAAAGTATGCGGCCTTGATCGTCACAAACCGTCAGCGATCGAGATTTATCTGGAGTCTCGGTTGCGAAGAAATCTCCTAACATTTTGGTGGGTAAAATATTCTTACTTTCACCACCACTAACTCCTAGGAATATATATTCGTTACCTGTGGTCAAATGTTGGACAATAATCGCCATAGTTAAAAAATTCAGTCAATGAAATGTACTTATTGATAAGCTGTTGACTCTTGAATGATAGCTTTCAGCCATGAGCTTTCCACTGATAACTGATAACTGATTACTGATAACTGATTACTGATTACTGATTAACTTGACTGCCGTGACTGCGAGGATCAGTTTGACTAGCGCCCGCAAGGATATTAAAATCAGAAGCCTGTCCCGTAGTGGTGGCATAGGGTAGGGTAGAATTGGTTAAAAGTGCTTCTAAATTAGCAGTTAAAATTGATTTTGGTTGTTCTCCGATCGCTTGGGCAACTGGTTGTCCTTGATTATTTAAAAAGACAAAATGGGGAATACCATCCACGCGATAACGGAGAATTTCCGGCAACCATTTATTATTATCAACGTTGAGCATGACAAAATTAATGGCATTACCGTATTGTTTTTTAATTTCGGCAATTTCAGCGGCCATCGCCTGACAACTGGTACACCAATTAGCATAAAATTCTGTCAGGGTGGGTTTACCATTGCTGAGGGCAAGTTCGAAAGGTGTCGCTTTTTCCGCTTGCGCTTCCAAAGATACAGAACTAGCGGTGGTTTGAAACCCCAAGAAAATCGCTACACTAAGGATAACTGCCGTTACTGCCAGCAGCAGATTTCTGATTTTGTTGGTGGGTGTGGTGGCTGTCATGGATATTTAATCAAAGTTTACTTTGTCCTATTGTAACGACTGCTGCGCTCTTTTAGTATTGGTGTCGATTGAGTTACAATTAAGTTAGAGATGGGTAATAATTATGACCGAAGAAAGACTCGAGCGAATAGAGGGACAGCTAAAAAGGCTAGAAGGGTACATTCATACAATTGAGGGGCGATTAGAAACTTTAGAAAGTAACGTTCAAAACATTGAAAAAAAGCTAGGAGACGTGATCAACCAAATTCGTGAACTTAGTCTTAGCATCGATACCTACCAAAAAGCTGATCAACAGGTAGTTAATTTGGCTTTTGGTCTGATCGTTGCCGCCACTGCTGCTATTGTAATTCCAGCCGTTTTCGGCAAATAAGCAAAAAAAAGATTCTTTGATCGGAAAGGCTGCATGAAAAAACGCGTTACTCTCACTTTTCCCAAAAAAGCCGTCCATATGCCCGTTACCTATCGACTGGCGAAGGATTTTAACGTCGCCGCTAATATTATCCGCGCCCAAGTTGCCCCCAATCAAGTGGGAACATTAGTATTAGAATTATCGGGAGATATCGATGAGTTAGAAGCGGCGATCGAATGGTTACAATTACAAAATATTGGCGTTTCCCAAGTTAGTCGCGAAATCGTCATTGATGAAGAAAAATGCGTCGATTGTGGGTTATGTACGGGAGTTTGTCCCACGGAAGCTTTAACCCTTGATCCCGAAAGTTTTCGTCTCAAGTTTTTGCGTTCCCGTTGTGTGGTTTGTGAACAATGTATCCCCACTTGTCCCGTGGTGGCAATTTCCACAAACTTGTAAAGTAGCAGTTATTAAATTAATTTTTTTGCCCATTTAAATAATAGCCATCTCTGGAGATTTTAAGCCTTCATTTGTCTCCAACGCGGTTAATCGTCACAAATATCCCCTTCCCTTTCTGCCTAAAGACCCTTTCTCCG
Organism: Microcystis sp. M_QC_C_20170808_M9Col; assembly: GCF_007095495.1. Lineage (NCBI taxonomy): Bacteria > Bacillati > Cyanobacteriota > Cyanophyceae > Chroococcales > Microcystaceae > Microcystis > Microcystis sp. M_QC_C_20170808_M9Col. The sequence continues at coordinate 19,936 of NZ_SFBZ01000107.1, forward strand.
ATACCATAGTTAAAAAGAGATTGCTGACTCTGGCCACATCTGTGGGGATTACATACCATTAATCATGGTTTTTTTGCAAAAAATACAAAAAACTTGACATGACTTCTGCCGTTCCTCGCCTTTCCTATCCTGATAGTCCGATTGCTGATCTTCGCGGCCTCTATAACTTTATCCTCAACCCGCAACTGTTAGCCGCAGAAAAGGGAAATCCGTCGATCGTTAGTTTTTGTCAAAAAATTTCCCCCGTTGATACCCTAGAAATTCTCTCTCGGATTGCCTCTAGCTATGCCACCCATTGTTATTGGGAAAATCCCGAACGAGAAACCGCTTTTCTCGGCTACGGCATCGCCTTTGCTGCCACTTTCCACGGCAAACAACGTTTTTTAAAAGCTCAAAAATTTATTGAAAACTGTCAACAAAGAATTATTAAAATTGATAACTATAGCGAGATTACCCCCCGCATCTTTTGTAGTTTCACTTTTTTCGACTCGGAAAGAGCTACCCCCTTTCCCTCAGCTACCCTAACCCTGCCTAAGTTTCAAATTATCAAAAAACAGTCGGAATATTTTTTCCTTACCAATCTCCTAATCACCGGCGAAAAAGAAATAGAAAACTCCCTCGAAGAAACTATCAACAACCTCAAAATTATCCAAAATAACTCGAGCAATTGCCGACAAAATCCCCATCAGGCTCCCTGTAGTTATTATATTCATCCTACCTATAATTTTCAAGCGGCTGTTGCCGATGCACTCCAATCTATCCACGCCCAAAAATTTAGCAAAATTGTCCTCGCTCACGCTCTTGACGTGATTTCTCCCCGTCCTTTTCATCTGGTAAACTGTCTCGATAATTTGCGTCAGCGTCATCCCGATTGCTACACTTTTTCCCTCAGCAATGGACGGGGAGATCATTTCATCGGCGCTAGTCCCGAACGCTTGTTAACTGTCCATCAGGGGCAATTAATCACCGATGCTTTAGCGGGATCCGCTCCCCGGGGAGAAAATGCGATCGAAGATGCTCTCTTGGCCAATAAACTCCTCGCTAGTGAAAAAGAACAACGGGAACATCGGGCTGTTAGTGACTTTATTAACCAAAAACTGCGACAAATTGGCTTGAATCCGCAAAATTCTCCCTCTAGATTGTTAAAACTCTCCAATATTCAACATCTCTGGACTCCTATCCATGCCAAACTAAAACCCTCCATCCATCCCCTCGAAATTGTTGCCCAACTACACCCCACTCCTGCTGTTGCTGGGGTTCCCACCGAGATCGCTTTAGCACAAATTCGTCATTATGAAACCTTTGATCGCTCTCTTTATGCCGCTCCTTTGGGTTGGATTGATTGTCACAATAATAGTGAGTTTATTGTTGGTATTCGTTCGGCATTAATTAAAGGCGATCAAGCGCGATTATACGCCGGTGCGGGTATTGTTGCCGGCTCCGATCCAGAAAAAGAACTAGCAGAAATTCAGCTGAAATTTCAAGCTCTCTTAAAAGCTTTAACTTAAACTGTAGCTTTTTAGCGAACTAATAACTTAAATAAGTTTAATTTACCCTTAAAAGGCGGATATTTTAAAACAGGATTGAACCAAAGAGGTGTTTTCATAATCGCTTTTTGGTGACTAAAATTCTCAAAGGAAAAACGACCATGATAGCTACCAATACCGCTATTTCCCCGACCACCAAAGGGTAAACTAGGATTAGTAAAATGAAAACTATTGTTGTTAATACAACCTCCCCCAAACTGGACAGATTCTAACCATTTCTTTTCGGTTTTTGCCTTAGTAGTAAACAGATAAAAAGCTAGAGGGTTAGGATTTTTAGCAATAATTGCTAAAGCTTCCTCAAAAGTGCTAAAGGCAATGATCGGTAAAATTGGACCGAATATTTCCCCTTGCATAATAGGAGCATCGAGGGAAACATTAGTTAATAAAGTTGGTTGAATATATAAATTTTCTCGATCGGTTTTGCCACCAAAAACAATCTCACCATCTTTGAGCAAGTCAATCAGGCGATCAAATTGTTTATCATTAATTATCTTACCATAATCAGCACTTAATCTGGCATCTTCACCAAAAAAATTAACAATAGTATTAGCTAATTCTCTGATCAAATTCTCCTGCTGGGATTGATGTACTAAAACATAATCAGCTGCGATACACATTTGACCACAATTAGAGAATTTTGTCACGGCAATGCGACGAGTTGCCACGGAAATATTAGCATCAGCTTCGATAACACAGGGACTTTTTCCCCCTAATTCTAGAGTAACAGGAATTAACTTTGCTGCCGCTAGTTGATAAATAATTTTTCCTACCCTGGTACTGCCAGTAAAAAATATATGATCAAAGGTAAAACTGTCTAACATATTCGGAATTACTTCCCCACCATCTCCCGAGACAATTAACACATATTCTTCGGGGAATATTTCTTCAATTATTTTAACTACTAATTTTTCCGTCGCTGAGGCAAATTCACTCGGTTTTAATACCGCACAGTTACCAGCAGCAATGGCACCGACTAAAGGCACTAATAACAATTGGAGGGGATAATTCCAAGCACCAATAATTAAAACCACTCCTAAAGGTTCCCGAATAATCTGACTGGAGGATGGGAAATTTAAGAGATTAGTTTTAACAGTTTTGGGTTGCATCCATGAGCGCAAATTTTTTAAAGCGGTCTTAATTTCCACCAAAAGGAAGCCATTTTCAGTAATCCAACAATCCTCAGGACTTTTCTTTAAATCGCTATATAAAGCTTCATAGATCTCCGCTTCATATTTAATGATTGCCTGTTTTAACTTCTCTAACTGCTGACGACGGAATTGATAGGAACGAGTGGCACCACTAACAAAATACTGACGCAATTTGGCTAATTTTTCTGAGTTTGACAGCATCGAAATAATTCCTAACTTAATGATGAAATTCTACGGCATCCACTGGGGACGAATTCCCGCTAGAGGTAATTCAATTAAATCAGATTTACTGGCTTTTACTCCATCTTGTAGGGGAGGAATTAACATCCACAAACGACCACCGATAATTGTTTCTCCCGAATCGGTAGTCAAGAGATTAGTAGGATTAGTATCATAACTGGTGCGAAGTTGATCAAAAATAATTGCTAAACCATCGGGAGATAAACTAATGTGAATATCACGATAATCAGCTAATTCCAGTAGGGGAGTCACTTGACCGGTCTTCACATCTATTTTAGCAAAATAGGGTTTTTCTTTGTACTCTTGACTGTTAGTAACTAACTCGGTTAACAAACAATACAAATCACTACCGGTGGCATTAAATTGACAATCTATAATCGAACCTTGTAGATTGAGTAAGCGTTTTTGTAATCCTTGATTATTGACATAAAAAAGCGATCGAATATAACGCATTTTGGCATTATCCGTATTAAAATTCACCATTGCTGCGGCCGTACCATCGGCAGAAAAATTCAAAATTCGCCCAAATTTTGGTAAAAAATCCAGGGGTTTTGTCTCGAATTTTAAGGGCAAAAGCGCAATTCCTTCCCCCTGGGTGACAGCCAAAGTTTTACTATCAGGTGCGATCAAAAATTCTCCGCCTTGGATGTTTAATTGTTGGGGTTTTTCCCCCGATTTAACTGCCCATAAATCGAAGTTAATCGGATTGCGGCGCTCAATTCTCTGCACGACAATAGTTTCCCCATCTTTAGCTAAATCAAAGTGATTATTTTGATAATCTTTATTGTCTAGCACTAACTCAATTTTTGCAGGGGATTGACTGCTATCAACTTGGTAAAGCTGCAGTTCACGAATTCCCTCTATCCCCCGATTTTTCGCCACGGCCGAAAAGAGGATTTTTTTACCATCAGGATAGAATTCAAAAGCCATAACGGTCAAATTTGCGGGGGTTAAGAGGGTTTTCTTCTCCTCGGTCAAGTTATAAAAAATTAATCTCCCCTGTTCTTCCCCATTAGTGCCAATATAGGCAAAAGCACGATCGCGACTTTTAAATTCTCTTTCAAAAATTGCCAGGGTTTGTCCTAATCGATTACCGCTGCGAAATTGTTCCCGCGCACCTTCAATTTGCAGATGATATTTTTCTCCGTAGGGAATGGGAGAAGTGAGGGTATAAGCTAATCGTCTTCCGGCCCAACTCAACTTACCCGGCAGCGGAGGATCGATAACTAGATTTTTTTCTACACTAGCATGATCCATGGGGCGATCAAAAGTGATAATAAATGCTTGATCTTCTGAGCCAATTTCTCGATTTTCCCAGCTAAATTCCTTGACCCTTGGACCGGTTTGTAAAAGACATTGATTACCACAGCTATTACCTAACCAAATTAAGCCGCCAATTACTAAGGTTAGCGATACAATTAATGTTATCGCTAATTTATCAATCGGTTGTAGTTGTAAGGTCTTGATCATTATAGTAGATGGTTAGAAACAACTGATAACTGATAACTGATAACTGATAACTGTTAACTGTTAATATCCGTAGGGATCCACAGGAGTGGGTATAGATTTCACGGATTTAGCCTTAATTACTAATTGTCTTCTGGTGGTTGATTTTCCCACCTCTACGGGTAAAGATTCCGTGGCCATTTCTCCGGTGATTTCTAACCAAGTATCATTGGGATATTGACCGCGACTTCCTGATAGTTTCACCGGCAAACCCACGGGATAAGCATCCACGGCACAACAGGTAAGAATAAAGCGACTAATTAATAAATAATTATCGGGTAATTGGGGCAATTGCACCACAAAACCTGTGACTTTTACCGGTTGTCCCGTGTAAGCATCAGGTTCGGGGTAAGCATTCAAAGTTCTTACCCATTCAATTAAACTTTTTTCCTCTGGTTTAACGGTAGTGCCAAAGGATTGAGTTTGCAAGCGAGTTAGGGGTAAAGATTCACTAATTCCCCTCTGTAATGCGATTTGACTGCTGAGGGGCTGCGGGGCAATAAATAGGCCTAAAAGGGCAGTGATTACTAATAAACCTGAGCCAAAATGTTGGGGAAGAATGGTAATATGCGATCGATTATCGTTACTATCTAAATTAATCTTTTTTTGCCACTGTTTTAATAATGTCCAAAGCTTGACTATTCCCAGAGCAAATAAAGCAATACTGGTGATGAGAACCAGAATAAAATAATTAGGATGGATCAGTAAATTTAACTGTCCAGTTATCCAGTATTTAAATAGTAACGAACCCCAACCGATTAGGGCAATAACATCGATCAATTGGGGGGCGATTATTTTTAGACGTGATGAATTCATGGGAAAAACTATCCGGGGACTGACCTAAAATAAATAACTGTGAGCCAAGGTGAGTAAAAAAGTCATTTGCGCTGCTAAAGCAAAGAGATAAATTAACATTCTCGGTTTAAAAATAGACAACATTAAACCAATCCCTTTTAGGTCAATCATTGGACCGAACACTAAAAAAGCCAGCAGGGAACTACTGGTAAAACTAGAGGCAAAGGAGAGAGCAAAAAAAGAATCAACCGTGGAACAAATCGAAACAATTACCGCTAACAGCATCATGGCCAAGATCGAAGTAATCGGATCCTGACCCAAATTAAGAACAAATTCCCGGGGAACAAACACCTGTAAACCGGCCGCTATAGCACTTCCTAAGATTAACACTCCTCCTAATTCCCGTAATTCCATCACCACGTTTTCCACAAAAGTTAACCAGCGCCTTTTCATCGGGATAGCTTGCACTGCTGGTAGGACAGCAGTAGCGGCAAAACTTTCATCTAAGCGCAAAGTTTGCCCAGAATTACCGATCAGAAAAGAACCGGATTGTAGTAGTAGTGGGATAGATTCTTTTTCCGGTGTTTGCGGTTGCCAATTGAGACTTTTTGCCAAAGAGGTTTGTAGGAGCGGTCGGGGATCTTTTTGGATACTAAAGATAATACCGATAACCGTAGCGATGAACAAAGAAAAGATAACTCGATAGAAAACAATTTCCGGTTGATCGCGAAAAGCTACCCAAGTGGACCAGATAACAATCGGGTTAATTGTCGGCGCTGCTAAGAGAAAACTAACCGCTACTGCATTCGGCATTCCTTGCACAAGTAAACGTCGCGCCACCGGCACATTGCCACACTCGCAGACGGGAAACAAAAACCCAATACATCCCCCCACAAATGCTCCTAAAACAGCATTTCGAGGCATCAGAGCAACTAGGCGACGTTCATCGACAAATATTAAAAGAATACTAGAGAGAATCACCCCTAGCAGTAAAAAAGGCATCGCTTCCACCAACAGGCTCAGGAATAGGGTAAAGGCATTTTGTAGTTGACTCATCTATCCTCGCCTTGGCAATTAGAGGTTTAGGGGTAAAGACTTAGGAACCCCAGAAAAAGGTTCATCAGTCCGCTCCCCGGCTTTTTAACATTTTTTTAATATATCCGATCGAGTGACTTCTGTGTTGTCAGGGGACAGGAGCCAGTTATCAGGGGACAGGTTTTAGGTTTTGGGGTTTTGGGGTGTTAGGGTGTTAGGGTGTTAGGGTTTTAGTTGAAATTCCCCCACTTCCCCACTTCCCCACTTCCCCACTTCCCCACTTCATAATTCATAATTCCCACTCTCCCATCACCTCACACTTAGAGGACTCGATTAAGTTTGCCGCTTTGATAACCTTCTAGATCGAGGGTGACATAGATAAAGCCTAATTTTTGCAGATCAGCAACTAATTCGCTTAAATTTGTCCGATTAATAAAGTCGGGAATTGCTGCTGCCGGTAATTCAATCCGTGCCGTATCGCCGCTCGATCGCACCCGTAATTGACGATAACCTAATTTTCGCAGATAAATCTCCGCCCGTCCGACTCTTTGCAATTTCTCCAGGCTAATTTCCTCCCCGTAGGGAAAACGGGAACTTAAACAGGGTTGCGCTGGTTTATCCCACCAAGGTAAATTTAAGTAACGAGATAGTTGACGAACTTCGCTTTTTGTGATACCAATTTCCGCCAAAGGTGAACGAGCGCCGCGCTCCCTAGCGGCTTGAATTCCGGGACGATAATCCCTTAAATCATCAGCATTAACGCCATCGATGACGTAGGAATAACCACGAGCGAGGGCGATGGGTTTAAGGGTGTCGTGTAGCTCACTTTTGCAGAAATAACAGCGATTAACGGGATTACTGGTGTAATTGGGGTTATTCATTTCCTCGGTTTCCACCAATTCGTGCCGAATACCGATATAATCGGCCTGAGCGATCGCTTCTTCTAATTCTTCCGGCAGTAGGGAAGGGGAAACCGCCGTAATTGCCAATGCTTGACTCCCTAGCAGATCATAGGCCACTTTGGCCACTAGGGTACTGTCCACGCCCCCAGAATAGGCAATCAGAGCTTTTTCGCTGGTTTTTAAGAGGTTTTGTAATTGTCCGAGTTTATCAAGTAATTGACTGTCCATGGCGGCGATTTTGGCAACTGGTTTAGGGAGACCGTTTTTTATATCGGGTATAGACAAGTAGCTTAAGCCACTTGTCCCAAGAATTTGCGGCAATGAGGTAAGTAGTAGTGCAAAATAAATTTCCTAGTCAAGATAGGCACTCATGCAAGAGGTAATACCATTTTTCTTTATTCTTGGCAGGTATCTTACCCCCCCTTGCCCCCCCGATGTCGGGGGGGTTGGGGGGTGGGGGGTTAGGGGTGAGGGCGATTAACCATCTCTGCCATTACTTATGAAAAGTGGTATAAGAGGTGGTTAGATATGTGTAATTAATTTTGCCTAGGTACTTAGTATAATCATAAATGTGTCTTAGCTTAACCCTCTCTACATGACAACAAATCTCACAGACTATAAACATATTGCAATTGATCATCGGGGAGTACCAATAATTGCGGGTTCTACCCTAAAAGTGATTGATCTAGTTATGGCACAAATAGCTTACGGTTGGACTCCAGAAGAAATTCACATTAACCATCGTGATTTAAGTATGAGTCAAATTCACTCAGCATTAGCTTACTATTGGGAACATAGAGAAGAATTAGATCAAGCTATCCAAGCTGATTTAGAATTTGCCCAAAAAATGCGAGAAAAAGCCGGAGATTCTCCCTTTGTTACCCGACTTAAAGCACAGGCAATAAAGTAGTGAATCTCAAACTTTATATGGATGAAAATGTACACGGCGCAATTACTACAGGGTTGCGTCTGCGAGGTGTTGATGTCTTGACAGTTCAAGAAGATGGCTATTCTGGTATTGCTGATCCCATTATTTTGGATCGAGCAACCACAATAGAAAGAGTGATTTTTACCCAAGATAGCGATTTTTTAATAGAAGCTAGTCGTCGTCAAACAGAAGGAATTGAATTTATAGGGGTTGTTTACGGTCATCAATTAATGGTATCTATTGGGGACTGTATTAGAGATTTAGAATTAATTGCCAAACTGGGAAAAAGTGAAGAATTTATCAATATAATACAATATTTACCCCTTTAATTTTTGTTGATGATAAAATTTAGTTTAATTCAAATGATCCCCCCTTCCCAATTCTAAGGATAGGTGTTTAAAATGGGTCTTAGCTTAAAACCCCACACCCCCGAAAAACTTGTTCAGCAAACCCTAATTATTTCCTTCGCTCCTATAGCACCGGGCAATAACCCTCCCCACATAAATGTAAACAAGCGAACACTTGCTCTGCTCTCAAAGGATTAGGATAAAGCGATGATACCAAGATTTTGATCTTGCTCAAAAGATAAAATAGCTTCGTAGTTATCTCTTAATAATGATTCTATAGTTTTAGTAGAGCAATTTCCCAAACGAATCCAAATTACTTTAGGCGGAAACCCTTTAAGAATTAGTAATTCATTAAAATCAGAATCTTTAGTGACAATAATATAGTCTTGTATTTTAGCCATTTCCCAGATATAATAATCAGATTCTTGGTCTAATCCCAGCAAGTAAAGATGATTAGAATCGGGATAAATATCAACTAATAGACTAACTAAGCGAGGTGATAAATTGTGATCAAAAAGTAATTTCATTAGTTAACTAAAATGGTTTGACGTTCACGCTCGGCGGCATAACTCAAACAGGCTAAAATATCCGCCTTGGTTAAGTAAGGAAAATCTTCTAAAATTTCCTCATAAGTCATTCCCGAAGCCAGATAGGAGAGAACATCATAAACAGTAATTCTCATTCCTCTAATACAAGGTTTTCCGCTCCTTTTTCCCGGTTCTATGGTAATAATATCTTTGTATGACATAATGTTGATTAACTGGTGATCAAATCTAAAATTGATGATAGCATTTCGGGGCAACCCCTCTGTAGTTGCCCCTCTTAAGGATAATTTATCCCCGACGACGAAGGGAAGCGGCACCCAACGCACCAACAGCGATTAAACTCACTATACCACTAGGTTCCGGGGTTGATACAGCACCGCCACCAGTAGGAGTAATATCCCCATTAAGAGCCACAAACCCACCCCCGGCAACATTAGCGGAGTTTTGACCATAGAACCAGATAGTGGAGGAGTCAGCATTCAGTCCATAGAGACGGAACTGCACCGGGCCGGTTTGGGGTGCTAAACTGCTTAGGTCAAAGCTGTAGGTATTAAGGCTACCTGTTAAGTTAACTTGTGTCCCTAAATTATTGGTGAACCCATCAACACTAGAGCGCAAGACTAAATCTAGCTGCGTTCCATCCTGCTGCGCATTGAGTTGTAAGTTAGTAAAATCGACTTGAAAACCTGCACCGGGTTGCACGGCAAATTCGACGTATTGGTTGGTATCAACAGTGCTACCTGTATTCCAACCGCCAGAACCCGTCGCACTACCCAACAAGAAAGGAGGACCACTCAGCCGATTTATCCCGGCGGTGTTTAACCCAGTGCTGGTTATATTCGCACCTACAGTATTCGCCGCTTTGGGATAGGTTGCCGTAGAAGCATTAAATTCATTCCAACCAGCTACTATTGCCGCTTGAGCAGGAGTAACCCCGGCCAACCCCATCAGAGTCAAGGGGGTTAAAATTGTCAGTAATTTTTTCATGGATTCGATGACAGTAATGGGACAAAATTATGGTCATATTTAACGCTAGTTTTGCGCCAATATCCCACAGCAAAAAATATCACAAGGGGGGGGGAAGTCAAGGGTTATTTAATCATAATTTTTTATTGATTTCTATATTTAAGATAGTTTTGGATTATATAAATATTTTTGACTGGTTGCAAGGTTATAGCTGGCAACGCAGATAAGCGAGGTTCTACCTCTACTTAAGTACCTAAGCAAAATTAATTACACATTTCGATAAAGCTTTTGCCTCTTGCCTATTGCCTCTTGCCTATCTTCACTAGGAAATTTATTTTGCACGACTACTTATTTCTTTGACCGAAATGATCACCTTCGCTCCTAGGTTCCCCCGCAATAAATTGACCTGGTGCATCTTACATTTGCAGGAATACCGACAATCAGCAATTATACTAAATCCGTTGAGTATAGGCTACTTATAAAGGAGAGAACCTCATGCAAAAGGGGGAATAAATAATCAGTTTTTAATAACCAGATTTAGTATTAGCTTGTTGGCGAATTTTATCTTTAATATAGTCGGGAATAGGGCTAGGATTCATGCTTCTAATGGTGAAATTAATCCTCTTTTAACCGCTTCATTTAATCCTTGAGACTTCTTTAACAAGTTTATTTGATAAATTTGCATCAATGACCAAAGTTCCGTATTTTCAAAGGTTGATAAATCCCCCTCTTGTTGTTGATTGAGCAACTCGCTTAATCTTTGATCCTGTTCTGATGCCATTTGTAATTGAGTTAATTTGATAATTTCTTCATCTGATAATGAATTTAGGGATGAGATTTTTTCGCCTTGATAATTGGGACTAATAGAAAAAGCGATCGCTTCTACTAATATATCATTAAGATCACGGTTAATTGAATGGGCTAAGGATTGAGCTAGATTAAAAATCTCATCAGGTAGGGTTAAAGTAATTGAAATGGCCATAAGCTTTTTTTATGTGGGGTTATAGAGATATTATGATTATAGCTCAAATTCTTGTTACCCATAGGGATAAACTGGTTCAAAAGTAACAAAATAGCTCCTTTAAGCTTCTTTTATCAACCTCAGATTTCCAGGCAAGATTTACCGAGAACTTAACTCACAGCAAACCCTGTTAACCTACGAGTTTCCAGATCGTAAAAAGCTAAAACTATATCTTCTTTAGAAATACCCTCCCTTAATAATTCCGTAGCGATACCTTCCTCAGTCCAATCCTCCTCAATATAAATCTTCTCATTTTTAATCCTAATATGGACTTGAATATTCCTGATTTTTTTCTTGCCTTCCCAACCCATAAAAAGCCAAAAATACTGATCATGTATCTCGTCAAAAACCAGACAACTTTCTTGATCTAAATTAGCAGAACCAGAAACCCATTCGTGATATTCTGTTAATACTTTTTTAATGGCATTGCGATATTTTTCTAGTCTATCCATTGTAAAATTTTCTCCTTTTCCATCTCAACAACCAGCAAAAGTAATTGATTTATTTTCACAATATCCTGAATTGATTCTCGTTGGAAAAAATTTTCATAAATGCTGTCTTTAATGGCTAGATAAATTTGATATTCTGGTTCGGTAAGACTGATTAAATTTCGATATAAAATATATTGTCCTAAAGCTATTTCAAAATCTCTCATAGGTGAGGGACTTAAAAAGCTTTTGATTTCCACAACAATTTTACGTCCATTTCTTTCAGCAGCCAAAGGTTTTTCTGCTGCTAAATCAGCAAATATTCAACATCTTTATATTTAATTTTATAAGGATCAGCTAAAATACTCCAACCGTCTTTAATTAAGGCATTTTTCACGGCTTCATGGTAAATATCTTTTGCTGGCATGGTTCTAAAAAAGTAATTTCATTAGTTATATTTAATTTTATTAACAATCCTAAGTCTGATAAAATCGGTGATCAAATTTAAATCAGTTATCGAGTCTGGTTCAAATTTAATTTTTGTTGATTCCCCCCTTAATAAGGGTGCTGATCCCCCCTTATTAAGGTAGGGTTAATTCATGAATTAACCCTACCTTGGGGGGTGCTGATCCCCCCTTCCCCCCTTGATAAGGGGGGTGTTGATCGCTGGGAGGATCTGAATTAAAACCCACTTACTTAGGGGAGAATTGTTGATTACTTCCCTCTAGTTTTTTCAGCCCAAACTTTGCTGGGTAATCCCCAAACATAGATGAAACCTTCGGCAGCTTTATGATCAAATTGATCCTCGGCCCCGTAGGTAGCTAAATCGGGAGAATAGATAGAATTGACTGACTGACGACCGACCACTTTAGCGTTACCTTTAAACAGTTTGACTCGCACCGATCCCGTTACCTGTTCTTGGGTTTTGAGGATAAAAGCATCGATCGCTTCCTTTAAGGGACTGTACCACAATCCTTTATAAATTAACTGTCCGTAGGTATCTTCAATTCCCCGTTTATATTGGGTAACATCTCCAGTTAAAGTCAAACTTTCTAAGTCCCGGTGAGCATCAATTAAAACTAATAAAGCCGGGGCCTCGTAAATTTCTCGGGATTTAATTCCCACTACCCGGTTTTCGATCATATCTAACCGACCAACACCGTGTTTACCCACTAGGTCATTTAATTGACTAATTAGCGTGACGGGAGCGAGATTTTCTCCGTTTAAACTGACGGGAATTCCCTGATTAAAACCGATATCGACGTATTCCGGCTCATTGGGAGTATCGGCGATCGCTTTGGTCATTAAATAGATTTCTTCCGGGGGTTCCGTCATCGGATCTTCCAAAGGACCGGCTTCAATACTGCGCCCCAACAGGTTACGATCGATACTAAAGGGTGAGGATTTTTTCACGGGAGACTCGATCCCGAATTTTTCCCCGTAGGCGATGGTTTCTTCCCGGCTCATGCCCCATTCCCTGGCGGGAGCGAGAACTTTTAAACTAGGATTGAGGGCCATAATGCCCACATCAAAACGCACCTGATCGTTACCTTTGCCGGTGCAGCCGTGAGAGACGGCATCGGCCCCGTATTTCTCGGCGGCCTCTACTAATAATTTAGCGATTAAAGGACGAGCCAGGGCGGTAGAAAGGGGATAACGATTTTCATAGAGAGCATTAGCTTGAATTGAGGGAAAAGCGTATTCTTTGACGAATTCTTCCTGAGCATTGACGACTAAGGATTCGATCGCTCCGCAGCGCAGAGCCTTTTCTTGAATTGGTCCCAATTCGTCTCCCTGTCCTAAATCGGCGGCTAGGGTAATCACTTCTTCTACTCCCCATTCCTGTTTGAGATAGGGAATACAGACGGAAGTATCGACTCCTCCGGAATAAGCTAAAACCACTCTCTTGGCGCGTCCCATAATTTTTTCACCTAAAAACGACTAATTGATTACTCTTTCAAGTTTATTATATATCCTGGGGATTTGATGCTTCTTTTTTAATGCTTTTTTGTTTAGTTTTTGATGAAGAAAAGGAATAGGAAGTCATACTAAATCCGTTAAGTATATGCTACATATCAGGACAGGCAAAAGGCAAGAGGCAAGAGGCAAAAGGGGAAATACATAATCAGTTTTTAATAACTGGATTTAGTATCACGATTAAAGAGCCAAAACTAAACGGGCAACCAGCCGCTATTTACGTTTACTGGCAGGACGACGGGAGGATTTTTTCGGAGCGGTATTTTGGGGATTATCGTTAGTTTTATCTTTAAATATTGGAATAGTAAAATGAAACTGACTGCCGTTATTTTTGCCCTGGGATTCTGCCCAAATTTCGCCGCCCCAACCATTAACGATCTGACGACAGATAGCCAGTCCTAAACCGGTTCCCCCGGCACTGCGTCGCAGGGCCCCCTCCTCTTGGTAAAAGCGATCGAAAACCTGTTCTAAACGATTGGGTTCGATCCCGCGTCCAGTGTCAGAAATGGTTACTTCTAGAGTTTTTGGCTTTCCCGAAGCGACTTCGATCGAGACATTTCCCTCGCGACCGGTAAACTTACAGGCATTATCGAGAAGTTTGGAGAGTAATTCCACTAACCACTCGCCATCGGCTAAAACAAAGGGCAGATTAGGGGGGACAAGATTGCTAATTTTTGGATTTTCGTTGTCGAGATTGCGGGAGTGAACGTGACTGATGGCTAATTCCACACATTCCGATAAGGATAAAGCTTCGGGATTCCAATTAACCCGGCCACTTTCTAACCTGGAAAGAGTTAAAAAATCTTGGATTAATTTACGCATTCGTTCCGCATCTTTCAGGGCAGTATCAAGCATAATTTGGCGCATTTCTGCTGGCATATCTGGTTCCGAGGCCAAACTTTCTAGACAGACTTGAATGGTGGAGAGGGGGGTGCGTAATTCGTGGCCGGTTATGGCGACTAAATTAGAACGAGTGCGATCGAGAGCGGCTAATTGTTCATTTAAATCCTGTAAATTAGCGTAGGCTTCTGCTTGAATGAGGGCGACTCCGATTTGAGTGGCCACCGCATCCACAAGGGCGACATCCTCGCTTTTCCAAGTGGTGGTATAGGGTCCACAGTGATGCAGTTCCAACATTCCCAAGAGACGACTTTGGTAAAAAATCGGTACTAATAACCAAGAATAGATGGAACATTCCCGCACGAGATTTTGAATGGAATCGCCGGGGAGACGGGGATCGTGAATAGCGTCTTCGATTTTCAGGGATTCTCTCAATTCCAGCACTTCCTGAAAAAGAGGATTATTTTTCAGGGGCCATTTTTGTCCTTTGATGGAACTAATGCCGGAGTTTAAAAATTCGTGTTCGATGGTGGCGTTAATGTCGGCTTCCTTACAACGATAGACCACGCAGCGACAGACTCCCAATCCCTGCCCCAATTTCTGCACTGCCACCTGTAGGATAGCTTCCGGATCGAGGGAACGACGGATCGAGGCTGTCACCGAGTTGATCAGTCTTTCCTTGTGTTCTTTCGATGCCAAGGAACGATTGGCTTTCAGCAGTTTATACTGTCCCGCTTGCAAATAAGTGACCAATCGCTGGACAAAGGGATTTGGTTCCTCTTGATGATCCCTGTCCTTCAGTTCACAGATCAGGTATTCTTCTTGGGCGCGCCTAATTTTGTCCGCTAGTTCGGGACGATAATCGAGAATATGATTTAAAAGAATTTGCGCGGCCTGTTGACTCACATGGCGATCACTCGTCCAAATCCCCTCAAAACGGCGATTATTATCCATAGCTGCCCCATTTTCCCCCTCTGCTGTCAGATGGGTTCGTTCCCGACAGATTAAACAACTAGCATAATGGCCACCGATAACCACTAGATGCCATTCTTGGGCTAAACTGTCCTCTGGTTGAAAAGCGATCGTCTCGTAAATGTCGGAACTATGCTTAAAATCGGTTTCCGGGGCCGACAAAACATAAACTTGCCCGCTTTTGTGGGCAATGCGTCGATAGCGATGGGCCTCTTGACGATAAAAGCGCTCACGCTGAAAACTGGCAATCACTAACGGTTGATCGTCTTCCGCTAAAACCTGATCCTCCATGGCGTGGGATAGCGCGGTCAG
This sequence comes from Microcystis sp. M_QC_C_20170808_M9Col, assembly GCF_007095495.1. Lineage (NCBI taxonomy): Bacteria > Bacillati > Cyanobacteriota > Cyanophyceae > Chroococcales > Microcystaceae > Microcystis > Microcystis sp. M_QC_C_20170808_M9Col. Next base: position 35,445 of record NZ_SFBZ01000107.1, read on the forward strand.
GGATGCTTTGAAGTACATCTGCGATCGCCATTGGGGGAGTAACTGCAACAGTTCTGTTAAAACAGAAGTTGATCTGCTCATCGATGATCTGTTTCGAGTCGAGTGTGACTAGCAAGCGCAATAGAGGGAACTAGCAATTTCTCCCTTGACCCTATCCTACAGGCTCAAGGGGACAAGAGGTGAGATCGTGATGGCCAGAAATTTAAACCGAGTGATGCCAAAAGTGAGCGAAATTAATCTAGTTAACTAGAGGTTGCTGAATAAATCTAAACCTTGTTGGGTAAGACTTTTAGACTTTTGGGAAATCAAAAAGTACCCGCCATTGGAGGGATCGGGGGGAAAATTTAGGGACTTTTTCCCTGAAAATTAGGTAATTTACCAGATGAAAATGGGTAAAACCCTACACCCTACACCCTACACCCTACACCCTGCCCCCACGAGAAACTTTTTGCCGCAAACCCTAACTAGATGTAGGCGACTTTCATTGCCCAAAGGATCAGAGCAATAATACTACCGATAACGATAATGGACGATATCGCCACTACTGCCGGTTTATCGGCCCCCTCGAATTTCATAATGCCACGATTTAAGTCTGACATTGCCCTTAACTCCTTTTCATGAGATGGATGTAGAAAGTATGAGACACTTTAGGATCATAAATTAGCGAACTCTCATCTATCCGTGTTATTAGAAATTGGTATCATTCGGCTGTCTTTAATCATTCTAGGCGTTCTTTTCGCCCTTGCCCTTTTCCTTGAGGCTATTTTAAGAATTGTCTTCGGGTTCGGTAATCCGCTTATTTACGAAGCTGATGCCGAAATTGGCTATCTTTTGGCTCCTAATCAACAAACGCGCCGGTTTTCCAATTTTATCGCCGTTAATCAGTATTCGATGCGGAGCGAGCCGATTACAACCCAACGGCCTCCGGAGACGACGAGAATCATGTTAATCGGTGATTCGATCGCTAATGGCTCCTGGTGGACAGATCAAAAAGAGACCATTGCTGCTTTAATCGCCAAAAATTTAGGCCAGAATCTGACGGGTTCGGTGGAAGTTCTCAATGCTTCGGCCAATTCTTGGGGACCGCGCAATCAATCGGCCTATCTGCGACGTTTCGGCACCTTTGAATCCCAGGTGATTGTGTTATTAATGAACACCGATGATCTGTTCGCTTTAGCTCCTAGTTCGGCGGTGGTGGGACGAGAAATTAATTATCCCGCTCGCCGGCCGGCTTTAGCTTTAATCGAGTTGTACGATCGATATTTTAAGCGTTATCCTCCCCTGCCACCGGTGCAAGAAGGAGGCGATCGAGTGGGCAATAATTTAACCGCTCTTGCCCAAATTCAAGCCCTTGCTCAGGCTAATCAAGCCCGTTTAATTATCGCTATTACCCCCCTCATTCGCGAAGCTCAAAAACAGGGGCGAGATTATGAATTAAAAGCCCGTCAAAGACTAGCGGATTTCACCAGCAACCAGCAGATTTTTTATCTAGATTTTCTGCCCATTTTTCAAGCCCATCCCAATCCCGATTCCCTCTATATCGATAATATTCATCTTAGTCGAGACGGTAACGAGTTAATTAGTCAAAAACTGACCGAGGCAATCAAAAATGTCTTTTAATTAGGGTTTACTGAATCAGTTATCAGTTATCAGTAATCAGTAATCAGTTATCAGTTATCAGTTATCAGTTATCAGTTATCAGTTATCAGTTATCAGTTATCAGTTATCAGTTCACATCCTTATCAGTAAACAGTTATCAGTTATCAGTTATCGGTTTACTGATTACTGTTTACTGTTCACTGAAAATACACCCCACTTCCCTAACAACCATACCAAAGCTTTTCTATCTGTTTTGCTAGGGCCAATAACTCAGAGCGATCGCTTGTATCCCTTAAGAGGGTGACATGGCCTAATTTTCGACCGGGACGGGATTTTTTACCGTACCAAAAAACGTGAGCGTCTGGAATTGCCGCTAAAACTGCTCTTTTTTCGCGATAATCACCGTCACTATCCTCAAAACCCAATAGATTAACCATGACTGCCCCAGCAGATTTTAAGTCCGTGGCTCCGAGGGGCAAATTAGCCACTGCTTGCAGTTGTAGGGCAAATTGGGAGGTAAGACAGGCAGAGAGGCTGTAATGACCCGAATTATGGGTACGGGGAGCGATTTCATTAATCAATACCTCTCCCTGCGGAGTGACAAATAATTCCATCCCGAAAACACCCACCGCCGACAAACTACTTAACAGATGATGAGCGATAGATTCGGTTTGAGCCTGTAATGATTGGTTAAGAGCGGCGGGAGCAATCACCCAGTGACAGACTTGCTCCTCTTGATGGGTTTCCACCACGGGATAGGTGACGATTTCCCCGGTTAATCCCCTAGCCGCAACGATGGCTAATTCTCGCTCGTAGGGAATATAAGCTTCTAACATCAAGTCAAGACGCTCTAATTGCGGCTTTTTGGCGTTTAATTCTTCAGGAGTGCGGATAATAAAGGTTCCTTGACCATCATAACCCTGTCGTCGCGCTTTCAGCACTAGCGGAAAAGGATAATTTTCTAGTGGGGATAAATTATCTATCGCCCAAAAATCAGGCACAGGCAACCCTAGGGAGCGTAAATAACATCTTTGCTCGTATTTATCCAATAGGGGGCGCAGATTTGCCAAACTAGGATAGAATTTCACTCCTGTGGCCGCTAATTCTTCTAGGGCATCTAAATTAACAAACTCATTTTCAAAAGTGATCAGATCACAATGTTGAGCTAGTTTTTTTGTGCCTTCCACGTCAGCTATTTCTGCGAAGACAACCCCGTCAGCTAAAGCAACGGCGGGATCGTCGGGGTGTGGTGTTTGTACAATTAGAGAAATGCCTAATTTCTTGGCTTCCTGTGCCATCATCCAAGCCAATTGTCCACCACCAATAACACCAACCCTTCTTTGCATCATTGATCACATCCTAAAGATTCCGGGGTAGAGACGCCGGTTTTTGAGTTTACACCCTCGGCTCTTTCACAGAGATTTTTGATTTGTTGAGCGTCAAGCACGGCAAAACTAAAATCAGCACCGTTGATATTGACTCCCTCGAAAATGGTACGCAGCATGATCGCTTCGGCAAAAATGGCATCGCTTAAATCGGAATTTTTAAAGGTACTCAGATAGGCTAATCCATTGGTTAAGTCCGCTCCATGAAAGTTGCCTTCGATGATAGAGGCTCCGTTAAACACTGCCCCGCGCAAATCGGCAGAGCTAAAGTTAGAATCTTGCAGATTAACGTTAGTAAATTGGGCAGATTGCAAATTTTGTCCCGAAAAATCCTTTCCTGTCAGATTCTGGTTTTCATAACTGGCATTGGCTCCTGTGACAGCAGCAGAACTGGCAGCTAAGGCATTGACAGGAGATAGGATAAATAGTAAGGCAAAAAAAGCGATCGCTAATCGAAAGATAGTCTTCATTGGCGGCAAATTCCATCAGTGGGCATTCTTGATTTTATAGCAGTAAGCCATCGGCCGTCAGCTTTTCGCCGGCCGCCAGAAATTGCTGGCACACAAACCTTTATAATGGCTGTCTAGGCTTATACTGCCATGCAATTTGGTCTAAACAAAAATATTTAAGCCACGGGCCCCCAGCTTTCAGCTAAATAAAGTAAAAGACAAAAGTTAATTCATTTTCTCTCTCCTGACTTCTATTTCTAAGGACAATTTCTGATTTATACAAGAGGTTTGATGGATACACCGCAACTTTTATTCAATGGTTTAGCCGTCGGCAGTATTATTGCTCTGGCTGCTGTTGGGTTAACCCTTACCTGTGGCATTTTGCGTCTGTCTAATTTTGCCCACGGCGATTTTATGACTTTGGGTGCTTACATAACTTGGGTGGTAAATGCTCAAGGGATTAATCTCTGGTTAGCGATGCTGGTGGGGGCAGCAGTGACAGCTATTGCCATGCTCATTGCCGAGAGATTATTATGGAAACCTATGCGCGATCGACGGGCTGATTCTACCACTTTAATTATTATTTCGATCGGTTTGGCTTTATTTCTTCGCAATGGTATTTTAATGATCTGGGGCGGTAGTAATCAACGCTACGATCTGCCTGTGATGACCGCTACAGAAATTTTTGGGATTAAAGTAGCTTTCGATCGCTTGTTAGTTATTGGTTTGGCAATTATAGTTATTATTGCCCTCCATTTGCTATTGCAAAAAACTAAGATCGGTAAGGCGATGCGTGCCGTAGCTGACAGCACCGATTTAGCTAGAGTAACCGGAATTAACGTCGAATGGGTTGTCTTCTGGACATGGATAATTACGGGAGTTTTAACTGCTTTAGCCGGAGCGATGTTCGGGTTAATTACTGGGGGAGTGCGTCCCAATATGGGCTGGTTTTTAATCTTACCAATGTTTGCCGCCGTGATTTTAGGTGGTATTGGTAATCCCTACGGAGCGATTGCTGGGGCTTTAATTATTGGTGTTGCCCAAGAAATTAGTGTTCCCTTAATTGGTTCTGATTATAAATTAGCCGTGGCTTTATTAATTATGATCCTGCTGTTATTATTCCGTCCCCAAGGTTTATTTAAAGGCACGGTTTAACAGTTATCAGTTATCAGTTATCAGTTATCAGTTATCAGATGTAAGTTTTAAGTTTGAAGTTTTAAGTTATTTATTTATTTATCTTCATCTTTATCCCTGTTTACTGTTTACTGATTACTGTTTACTGATCACTGAAAAGCCCAATCTTTAATCCTGAATATATTCTTCCCCGGTGATTAAAGCGTATTCAGCGCGGGTGAATTCTCGACCTAAATAAGCAGCATGATCGAACATAGTAATCGGACAAGGTTGGGTTTCTTCGATCACTTTTACGGCTAATTCTTTGGCAGTCCTGGCGGTGTAAATAGTCTCAGGATTGCGATCAAGTTTTTGCCTAACACCGATAACTTTTCCCGTTTCTGGATCGACGGCTAAACCTTTTTCATTGATAATATTGCTGTAATGTTTGGCACAGATTAACCCGGCTTCTCGGTCTAGATAAATAATAAAATATCCTGCGGGATCGAGAGCGATCGGACGTTTGGAAAGTTGATGATCAATAGCCGTGATTTGTGATTTTAATTCGCTCATTTTCTTGACAAAATCACTTAAATAGGGGCTGCTGAAAAAGTTTTTCGTGGGGGCAGGGTGTGGGGTGTGGGGTGTGGGGTGTGGGGTTTTACCCATTTTCAGGTGGTCAATTACCTAATTTTCAGGGAAAAAATCCAGCCTTATCCAACAAGGTTTTTAGATTTATTCAGCAAACCCTAAATATGTAGATGAAAGCAAGAGCAAATTATATCACATACCATCATCCTTTTTCTAGAGCATTTTGTAGATATAGGCCGTATGTATTTTCTGTGAGCAAATCTGACCTACTGAGCAATAATACTAAATCCTGTTTAAAAAGTATAGGAGCGTGGGGAGCGCTGGAGGAGGGAGAAACAATCCATAACCTGAGAGTTAATCGGACTATTAATACTAAATCCGTTGAGTATAGGCTACATATCAGGACAGGCAAAGGGCAAGAGGCAAGAGGCAAAAGGGGGAATAAATAATCAGTCTTTAATAACCGGATTTAGTATAAAAACGGATTTGGTATCATACCAGCTGCAATGTGGGGGCGCAAAGCTCGCGCCCATAATGTATGGTCGAGAAATAACAGGCTGATAGCTTAATGCTATAAATCTTCTTCTACCAAAGCCTCAACCCGTCCTGTTTTGACCGCTTCCACCAAAGCGGCGTGATCTCGTTCTGTCTGCTCGGCATAAGCGATCGCAAATTCGCCCAGGGCGAGATCGAACTGATCTCCTTTTCCCAAATAACCGCTAATGGTGGCCGCGTCTCCAGATTTAGCGTGGGCGCGGGCTAAGGTCCAGCCACAGAACTCGGCGTAGCGTTGCAGTTGGGCGGCCGACACTCCCTCAATGGGTAGGGAAAACTTCATATCCCGCAGTTGCCGTAAATAGAAGTTATTGCCCCGTCTTCCCTGGGTCCAGCCTAAAAATATGTCGCTAGAGGATTGCATCAATCTCTGGCCTGTAACCACCCGTTGTCCCTGATTTTCGTACTGGCTCTTGGCGGTATAGGGTTCAAGAACCGAAGGGCAAGCCTCCTTAACTTGTAGGATGAGGGGATGGTTATCTTCCGAGAAAAATAGGGCGATATAACATCTGGTGCCGACACTGCCAATGCCTACCACTTTCAGGGCAAAGTCCTCTAACCGGTAGCGATCAAACAGGACCCGGCGTTCCTCCGGCAGGGATTGGCGATAGTCTTCCAGACCCTCACGCACGAGAGTCTCCCAATCCGGTTCGTTGACATGGTAGAGAATGGGCGGCTGATCGACAAAGCGATTGCGTCCTGCGGTTTGGGTGACGATCTTGGGGTAGAGATGTTCGATGATGCGCTCGCGGGCTTTTGTCATCATCTGTTCCCGTATCTTCCGCGTCTTTTCGTCGGGAGCCATCTCGATCACCTGTTCTACTCCTATGCGCGTGTACCATACCTCTAACGGACTGAGGCGAGAATATTCCCGCAGGTGTTCCCGATAGGAACGAGCGCAATTGATCGCCGCTGCCTTCGATTCTCGATCGGATAGATCGCTATCCCTGCCGGCGATGACAAAGCTGACCACTAGACGCTTGAGATCCCATTCCCAAGGTGCGGGTAGGGTTTCGTCGAAATCGTTAATATCGAAGACTAAATTGCGTTCGGGGGTGGCAAAAAATCCGAAGTTCAAGAGGTGGCAATCCCCGCAGGCCTGCACGATAATGTCGGTTTTGGGAGTGGTGGCCAGATCGTAGGCCATCAAAGCAGCGGAACCGCGCAGGAAGGTAAAGGGACTCCGCAACATCCGTCCGTAGCGGATGGGAATCAATTCCTGTAATCGCCCTCGATTTGATGCTTCGATGATCTCGATCGGCTCTCGACCAGCTGCGGGGGGTTGCCAGATAGCGTGGCGAGAACGCGGCAATCGCTCCCGGAGGGATTTACCGATCTGGATGCGTTCCTCCCGTGAACGGAATCGAGCTTGAGAGGGTGACCGGATCGGGGTTTCTATTTGGTGGTTCATAGCGACTTTTTCCCCTGAATGAGATTACATCCCTTGCTGTTAGTTGACATCCTCGCCGCCCTAAAAGTGCGGCGATTCCTAAACCTCACGATTTAAGTTTCTGCTTCCACCACCGTCGCATACCACAGTTAAAAAACCATGTACTGTCTTACACAGAGT
>NZ_SFBZ01000108.1:0-4415 GCF_007095495.1 Microcystis sp. M_QC_C_20170808_M9Col
TGAATTTTTCGACTTAGTTGCCGGCAGCTTGCCGCCAACTCACTCCTCTAGATAAGTATTTTGACTCACGCTCCTTCCTCTTTCGAGACGTTGTGACACTTAGGGTGCGGAATGTGGGAAAGATAGTGACTTTATTGATTTGGTTTGTCGTCTGGGAACACCTCCTCAAATTTTATGGTTAACCTGTGGTAATGTCACAAATCAGAATCTGCGGCGATTACTGACAGCTACTTTACCCGATGCGTTGAAACAACTAGAGCAAGGAACAATAATTGTAGAGATTAGCAATACTCCTTAAAATCCTCCCCTATTCCTGGATAAGTTGCATGGGTGCGGTGCGAGGATCGATGATTTTCTGACCTAAACCCGAAAATTTGACCGCTAGATTCATTTTTTTGCCCGTACCGAGAATATGGGTCACTTCTCCTTCTCCAAAAGTAGAGTGTAACACTCGATCGCCTACCTGCCATTTTCTTTGATCGGAGACAGTTTTTTCCATGGCAACCACTTTTGGGGTCTTTTTCGGTTTCAGGTTGCTTGTGAGCAATTCTGGGGGCAATTCCTGCAAAAATTGGGAAGCTACCTTCATCTCTTTATTCCCCCAGACATATCTTTCTTTTGCGTAGGTTAAAAATAATTGTTCCTTGGCCCGAGTCACTCCCACATAACACAAACGGCGTTCTTCCTCAAGAGCAATGGGATCGTTTAAACTACGATTATGGGGAAAAATGCCCTGTTCTAAACCGACTAAAAAGACGATAGGAAACTCTAAACCTTTGGCGGAATGAAGGGTCATTAAGGAGACTTTTTCTTGACCTTCCTGAAGATTATCTAAATCCGAGGCTAAACTAGCACTAGCGAGAAATTCCTGGAGATTGGTTTCTTCGTTTTCTTCTTGGAATTGTACCACGGCGCTATACAATTCTTGAATATTCTCGATGCGGGTATCAGCTTCCTCGGTTCCCTGCTGTTTTAACTCATCGATATATCCCGAATCTTCCATGATTTGGTCTAAGATTTCACTAGCGGATAAATCGGTGATTTTTTCTTGCAGGTTTTGGATAATTTTAGCTAACTTATTGATGCTTTTAGTCGCACGACCGGCGAGAGTATTAACGGAAGTTTCATCGCTGATAATTTCCCATAAGGGTACTCCTAATTCTTGGGCAGCTTTGAGCAAATTATCGATTGTGGTTTTACCGATACCGCGCCGGGGAGTGTTAATAATTCTCAGTAAACTAACGGTATCAGCAGGATTGGCAATCACTCGTAAATAAGCGATCGCATCTTTAATCTCCTGTCGATCATAAAATTTAAATCCCCCGACAATATTATAGGGGATATTATTGCGAATTAACCCATCTTCAAAGGGGCGAGATTGGGCATTAATTCGGTAGAGAATAGCAAAACTACCCCAATTTAATTCGGGGTTTTCTTGGGTAAATTCTCGAATTTTATCGATAACAAAAGCTGCTTCTTCCTGTTCATCTCTGGCTTTAAAAACATAGATACTATCGCCACCTTCTCTGGTGGGAACAAGGACTTTATCGATTCTTTGACTATTCTTTTCAATTAACTTATTTGCCGCTTGCAGAATATTTTCCCGTGAACGATAGTTTTCCTGTAGTTTCACCATCGTGCGAGTATCATCATCGGGTAAACCATCGCCAAAGTCCGCTTGAAAATTGAGCAGAATAGTAAAATCCGCCATCCGAAAACTATAGATAGATTGGTCGGCATCACCCACCACAAAAATCGATCGATCCGTCCAATTCCACTCACTTTTTTTCGTTTCACCATTGGTGGACAAAAGCCGAATTAACTCGTACTGAATCCGGTTAGTGTCTTGGTATTCATCGACTAAAATATGCTTAAATTGCGTATGCCAATAACCGAGAATAGATTCATTTTGCTGAAAAAGACGGACTGGAACCAGTATCAAATCATCAAAATCTAGGGCATTATTTTGGGCCAATTGCATCTGATAAGCCTGATAAACCTCAGAAATGACCTTTCCCCGAAAATTAGGGTTTTCTCTGGCGTAATCCTTGGGAGTTAACCCTAAATTTTTAGCATTACTAATCGCATAACGTAGATTGCGGGCATCAAATTTTTTATCGTCTAAATTCATCTGTTTAGTGACGATATTTTTTACTAAACTCTGGGCATCAGACTCGTCCATAATCGAAAAATTCCTTTGCCAACTATGACCATATTCATCCTGATATTTATTAATGTCATAGCGCAAAATTCGACCGCAAAGACTGTGAAAAGTCCCGATCCAGAGTTTTTTAGTATAATTCCGATAAACTTGAGAAAAGAGTTTTTTCTGTTCGTATTCTTCTAAAAGTTCTAATCTTTGACCGTATTTTTCCTGTGCTTTTTGTTGAGCAAAAGTTTTTTCAATTCTCGTTTTCATTTCCCGGGCCGCCTTATTGGTAAAAGTGACTGCGAGAATATTTTCCGGCTCGACCCCGTGATGACGGATCAAATGGGCGATACGATAGGTTAAAGCGCTAGTTTTTCCCGATCCTGCTCCAGCAACCACCAACAGGGGGCCGCAAAAATGCTCAACAGCAAGGCGCTGGGAAGGATTGAGTTGTTCTAAATAATCGGCTGTGACTGTCATAATCTTTCCGTATAGCTCTGCGACCTCTATTAATCAGGCTACATCATCGGGACGGCTATCGGGCATTAGTCAACCCCTTCAAGAAATAAAAATTTTTTGGGCTAGTTTGTTTCAAATCGCTCAAGATTCTAAGTTGTCATCTACAATGGAATTAGCGGAGACGAAAGTTTCCGTTCACTCCTCACACCACACTCCGTCCGGACAATGTTCGGGCGGTTTCTTATTGAAAATACTCGATCTCTACAAATTCCCTGTTACACTGTATGATCAAAGATTTCTTGGAATCTTTGTTGCGTTCAAATGTACTACCATGTGAGGGACATCACTTGTCTAAACGTTATTTGTTCACCTCCGAATCGGTTACAGAGGGACATCCCGATAAAATTTGTGACCAGATTTCTGATACTATTCTCGATGCTCTGTTATCCCAAGATGACCACAGTCGTGTAGCGGCTGAAGTGGTTGTCAATACAGGGTTAGTCTTGATTACTGGTGAAATCACCTCGAAAGCACAGGTTCATTTCGTCGATTTAGTTCGCAAGAAAATCGCTGAAATCGGCTATATCAACGCCGATAACGGCTTTTCCTCGAATAGTTGCACCGTTTTAGTCGCTTTAGACGAACAATCTCCCGATATTTCCCAGGGGGTCACGGCTGCTCAGGAAAATCGCGAACTTCTCAGCAATGATGAACTCGATAAAATTGGTGCGGGAGACCAGGGTATTGTCTTCGGTTTCGCTTGCAATGAAACCCCGGAATTTATGCCCTTACCGATTAGTTTAGCCCACCGCATCGCTCGCCGTTTAGCGGCAGTCAGAAAAACGGGTGAACTGTCCTATCTGCGTCCCGACGGTAAAACGCAAGTATCGGTCATTTATGAAGATGGTCGTCCCGTGGGTATCGATACTATCCTTGTTTCTACCCAACACGATGCTACTATCGGCGATATCACCGATAATGATCTCGTCCAACAAAAGATTAAAAGTGATCTCTGGGAAGCGGTAGTACAACCGGTCTTCAGCGATTTAGAGATTAAACCCGATGCCAATACCCGTTATCTGGTTAATCCCACCGGAAAATTCGTCATTGGTGGACCCCAAGGCGACGCGGGATTAACGGGACGGAAAATTATCGTCGATACCTACGGTGGCTATTCTCGTCACGGTGGCGGCGCTTTCTCCGGTAAGGATCCTACCAAAGTCGATCGCTCCGCGGCCTATGCTTGCCGTTATGTGGCCAAAAATATCGTCGCTGCTGGTTTGGCCGATAAGTGCGAGATTCAAGTGGGTTATGCGATTGGGGTAGCTCGTCCGGTGAGTCTCTTCGTGGAAACCTTTGGCACTGGCAAAGTCGCTGATGATGTGATTCTGGACTTAATCAATAAATACTTTGAACTCCGTCCGGCCGGTATTATCCAAACCTTTAACCTGCGCGGTTTACCCAGTGAAAGAGGCGAGCGTTTTTACCAAGATGTGGCCGCTTATGGTCATTTTGGTCGCAATGATCTCGATTTACCCTGGGAACAAACCGATAAAGCCGCTATCCTCAAAGAAGCTTTGACTTCTGCGGTAGTATAGGGTTAAAAATTAACTGCAATTTTTGATTGAGGAATAGAGTTTCAGGCTCTATTCCTTTTTTGGACGGTTTTTAAACAGAAAAAGCTATATTTATAGTTATTTCAAATAAGAACGAGACACTAGGCGACACAATAAGTACGAATAATTTCATCAAGGGGTGTCCCCACAGGAGCATACATTCTTGCCCTCTTTAATGCACTAAAATCATG
>NZ_SFBZ01000109.1:0-27914 GCF_007095495.1 Microcystis sp. M_QC_C_20170808_M9Col
GGTCTCAAGCTCCCCCTAACGGCCACCGAGAAAACCTTCACCAGCTAAGTATTTTTACTCAAGTCTCTGGAGGGGGACAGCTTATGTGACAGTTGAGGGTGCGGAATGTGGGTTTTAACCTAGTCGTCATCAATCCCCGATCGCTCTCTACCCCGACCATCCCCAACCCGCGACTATTTCCCGTTGCTCATCCATTCCCGAAAGTGACGAGAAGATCATTCAACGCATCCATATCGCCATCCATTAAAAACGCATCGTGACCGTGCGGCGATCGCAACCAAAATAATTCAGAATTGGGGATATATTTCGCCAATTCCTCTTGTTCTACGGGGGGATAAAGAAGATCCGAATCGATCGCCACGATCGCCGTCGGTTGTTGAATCGACTGTAACACCGATTCGTAACTTTTTCCCGTCCGGGTGACATCATGACGATCCATCGCCCTACTTAGGGTGATATAAGCATTGGCGTCAAAACGTTCGACTAACTTTCTCCCCTGATATTCTAAATAGCGGGCGATCGTAAACTCTCCCCCCTCCCCGTACTCGCGGCCGAAACGGGACTCGAAACTGGCGTGCGATCGGTAGGTAGTCATCGCCATCATCCGGGCTGCCGATAAACCCCGGGCTGGAGGGCGATCGAGCGCATAATTTCCCCCTTGCCAATGGGGATCGGCGTAGATCGCTCCCCTTTGGGCCTCTCCCAGCGCGATACACCAGGCCGAATGTCGTCCCGAAGCGGCGATGACAGCGATCGAGCGCGTCTTCTCCGGGTACAGTAGCGCCCACTCCAAAACCTGCATTCCTCCCAAGGAACCCCCGATCACCAATCGCAAAGACTCGATCCCCAATGCGTCCACCAACAGCCGTTGTAGGTGAACCAGATCCCGAATGGTGATCTCCGGGAAAGTCGGACCGTAGGGTTTACCGGTACGGGGATCGATCGAAGTGGGGCCGGTTGTCCCGTAGCAACTGCCGAGAATATTGCTACAGACAATAAAATCCCGGGTCGGATCGAGAACGCGTCCGGTTCCTAACAAAGGTTCCCACCAAGCTTCCACGTCGGCCCATCCCGTGAAGGCATGACAGACAATAACCCCGTTATCCCGCTTGTTATTCAAAATTCCCCAGGTTCGATAGGCGATCCGCACCCTTTCGAGAACCGCCCCCGATTCGAGAACAAAAGGATGCGGTGGGGAATAGAAACGGGTTTCCGGGGAGATCAAGTCTAGGCGATCCATGGGCGGGGTGGTGGGTTATAAACTCTGGAAAGTTTGCTGGAAATCCTCGATAATATCGTCAATATGTTCCAAACCCACGGAAACGCGGATTAATTCGGGCGTTACTCCCGCCGATCGCTGTTCTTCTTCGTTTAACTGCTGGTGAGTCGTCGAGGCGGGATGGATAACCAGGGTTTTTGCGTCCCCCACGTTGGCGAGATGACTAGCTAGTTTCACCCGGTTGATAAAATTCCGCCCGGCCTCGAAACCGCCCCGAATCCCGAAGGCTAAAACCCCGCCGAAGCCGTGTTTTAGGTACTTCTTCGCCCGTTCGTGGTAAGGATGTTCCGGTAATCCGGGATAATCCACCCATTCCACCTGTGGCTGTTCTTTGAGCCAGTTCGCCAAGGCCAACGCATTGGATACATGACGATCGACCCGTAGGGAGAGGGTTTCCAATCCCTGTAGCAGTAAAAATGCGTTAAACGGACTCAAGGCGGGCCCAAAATCCCGCAATCCCTCCACCCGCGCCCGGATAATAAAGGCGATATTGCCCAAAGGGCCGGACGGTCCGAACACCTCATAGAAATTCAACCCGTGATAACCCGGTGCGGGTTCGGTAAACTGGGGAAATTTGCCGTTTCCCCAGTCGAATTTACCCGAATCGACGATTACTCCGCCGATGGAAGTGCCGTGACCGCCGATCCATTTGGTGGCCGATTGCACCACGATATCGGCCCCCTGTTCGATCGGGCGACAGAGATAGCCGCCGCAACCGAAGGTATTATCGACGATGAGGGGAATGCCGTTCTCGTGGGCGATATGGGCCAGGGCGGCAAAATCGGGAATATTAAATCGGGGATTGCCGATCGTCTCGACGTATAAGGCTTTAGTGCGATCGTCGATCGCCGCTCGAAAAGCCTCGGCCTCATCGCCATCGACGAACTTGACATTTATTCCTAAACGTGGTAAGGAGACTTTGAACTGATTATAGGTTCCGCCGTAGAGGTAGCTAGTAGAAACGATATTATCCCCCGCACCGGCAATATTAGCGATCGCTAGAAATTGCGCCGCCTGACCGCTAGAGGTGGCCAGGGCCGCCGCGCCTCCTTCTAAAGCGGCGATCCGCTTCTCGAAGACATCGGTGGTCGGGTTCATGATCCTGGTGTAGATGTTGCCGAACTCTTCCAGGGCAAACAGTCGCGCCCCGTGGTCGGCATCGTTGAAAACGTAGGAAGTGGTTTGATAGATGGGAACGGCGCGGGCGTTGGTTCCGGGGGCAGGTTCCTGGCCGGCGTGTACTTGTAGCGTCTCGAAACGGTAACGGTCAGACATGGGCGCTCAGGGACGAAAATAAAGGATAAATTCCTCGATCTGTGCGCTCGAGGAAAAAGGGTGATTAAATGACCTCATTAGGGGATGGAATGGGTACAGTAGGCTTATTCGCTTACTGTATTTTTCTATCATAGCCATTTCTGCGAGTCAATTTATCGAGATATCCTGTATACAGAATATCTTTTATGCCGAAACTAGATTGTGTTAAGGTAATTGCTATAAAAGAAAGTACCAGCTAGACTGGTGGAATGAGAATGTACCATTTAAGACAAGGGAAATTTTGTTATAATTGTTTCTGGATAATCCCGATTCCTTTCTTGGACAAATAAATGCTTTTTTGGTCAAGTTTCTGACTAAAACTAACGAGATAATCGTTTTGATTCATGATTAGTAAAACATTTAATCGGCGACTATGGTAACTATAAATAGACAATTATTTCCCGATATTTTGCCAGCCAGAAGGAAAAAATAACGAGGCTAAATCTGACTTCATCTAAATAATATAGGACAACTTTACCTTCATTTTCTAGTTGATAAAATTCTTAAGGTAGATAAAAATATCGCTAATTACCAACATAAAATTAGTCATTTTATTTATTTGCCAAACTATCCTATCAACCATCTATATTATCAATTAAAATGCTCAAAATTCGTCTTTTAGCTAGACCAAGTAATCTCTTTTTTTTGTTATTCATTTTGGCAATTATTTTTAATCCTTTCGTGATTGTTAATGCGGGAGAAAGAGGAGTTTTAATGGTCTTTGGTCAAGTACAGGATAAAATACTTAATGAGGGTATTCACGGGATTATTCCCGTTGTTAACACGGTGAAAAAACTAAGTGTGAGAATTCAAAAACAACAGATAGCGGCCGAAGCTTCCTCCAAAGACCTACAGGAAGTATTCACAGATGTGGCCCTGAATTGGCATATTTTAGCATCAGAAGTTAATACTATTTTTCAACAAATTGGCGATGAAGCGGCTGTCATTGAACGAGTGATCGATCCAGCAGTGGAGGAAATTCTCAAGGCAGTTATGGCTAAATATACCGCCGAAGAATTAATTACTAAACGGGAGGAGGTGAAAGGGGAAGTAGATATTCGTTTGAGCGAAAGACTGAAAAATTATCATATCGGTGTCGATGATATTTCTTTGGTTCATGTCAACTTTTCCGATCGCTTTACCGATGCGGTGGAAGCCAAACAAATTGCTGAACAGGAAGCTAAAAAAGCCGGTTTTATGGTGCTGAAAGCTCTGAAAGAATCGGAAGTAAAAATCAATCTGGCTAAGGGAGAGGCGGCAGCTCATCGCATTCTCCAAGATTCCTTAAGTCCAGAAGTTTTACAGAACAAAGCGATCGAAAGATGGGACGGTAAACTTCCCCTATTTATGGATGATAATCTGCTTAAGTCCCTTGAATTGGCTAAAGATAAGCGAAAAACTAAATGATAAAAACAATTTATTAAAACCATAAGAAAGAATACTTGATTTTATTGAAGTTCACTGCGAGGAACTCCTCTATGCTGTTTAAATCCCGAAAGACAAAGCAGAAATTTAACCCTGATTACTGGCGAGATCATTCGGCCAACGAACGCACCTATCTGTCTTGGATGCGCGCCTCGATCGCTTTGATGGGTTTTGGTCTGGTCATTTTGCGTTTACGGACGGCATCTTCTACCGTCCTAGGATTGGGGTGGCTGTTGGGTTTTGTCTTCGCTATGGTGGGATTATTAACCGTTGTCATCGCCACGCGCCACTATTTTCTCATCCGGCGAGCGATCGATAGTAATAGCTACGAACCCGCTCAAGTCTGGATTATTTGCTTTAGTATAGCGATCGCTTGTCTAGGGTCGGGAATTCTCTATTTTGTCGCCACCAGTCCCGATAGCGGTGGAGTGGAAAGCATCGGTTTCGATTAAAACCCCATCCTCGGACGGAGCGGGATGGGGAGAAAATTGCTCGATACAGGCGGTAAAATCCAGATAACTACTTAGAATTACCCATTTTCCGACCTTTCCCAAGAAGGGGCAAAAGGTGGACAAATTAAAGGACAGGCGCGCCAATGACTGTGAACAGGGACTCCCAAGCGTTGACAATAGCCGTTTCCTCTCCCCTGAAACTTATAAAACCGACAGTAACGACAGGTAGAGGAACAAGTAGCAACTTTCGGGAGAGGATTTCCCGTGGATTCGATCGCTGTTAGTTTTGAGGATAGGGTGGAAATGGTGTCTAGCAAGGAAGTCTCCAAGGCTAACGGGGTTCACTAGCGACTCTTACCGTACCTAGTCACAAATTATTTCACAGTCGCCCGTCGTCCCGGAGTATAACGATTGACACGCTCCTAAAAAATTGAGAAAATCCCTTGCTGCCAGAACTATTCCACCACAACACGCCTAGAAAAGCCCCAACTTAAGGAGACCGCCACCATCATCAATACCATCCACTCTGGCGGCAAATAGGTTGGTTGACAAGCTTTTAATAACAATCTTCCCCCTACCGCTAAAACCGTCAGATAGGCCGCATCTTGTAGGTAAACAAACTCAGCTAACCACCTGACAAATAAACCGGTTAAAAATCGTAGGGCTAACATTCCCAAAATACCACCAGTCAGGAGAATCCAGAATCGATCGGCTAGGGCGATCGCTGTTGTCACACTATCGAGGGAAAAAGCCAGATCCGTAAAAGCAATCAGAACAATAACACGGCCAAAAGATTCTATGGCGAGATTAGTGGCAAAATTTTGGTCTTCTATTTCTATATCTAAAAATTTCTGGCAAAAATGCTTACCCGCTAACCAGATCAGATAAATAGCACCCAGTACCTCCACCTGCCAGAATTTAACTGTCCAACTGGCACTGACTAACAGGGCAACTCTTAACACAAATGCCCCGGCCAATCCCCAGTTTAAAGCCTGGCGTTGTTGTCTGGGGTCGGGAAGTTCTCGCACCAAAGCGGCCAGGGCGACGGCATTATCGGCCGATAGAATGGTTTCTAAGACTGCCAGGGTGAGAATAGTGCCGCAAGTGGTTAGAGAGAGATTTTCAGCTATATCGAGAATTTGAGGGGACATATAATTATATTTTTACTCCTATCACGTTGTAGATGCGTCTTGGTATTTCCTGCTAGGATTCTTGACTATTTTTTTGTCGGTATAAATCTAAGGTCAAGTTCTTGAGCTTGCGATCGATGGCGAGATTGCTGAAAACGCTCTCCTTGACTAGGATTTTGGCCGGACACTATCATCTTAGGTAGGGGACAAGCATAAAAGCAAATATTCTTAATTGTCGTTTTAATAAATAAAAGTGATGAAAGGGCGAGGGACTTTCTTGGCTTTGCATAAAGGGAATTTATGGATTTGAAAACAAAGAATATTTGTTTTTATTAAAGCCATTGCCTAGAGTGAAAACAGAGACTCAAAAAGATCACTCAAGGAGATCAAAAACGATGAAACCGAAGCTACTGACAGCCTTCTGTCTATTGCTAATCACAGTTTTTTCTTGCTTCCACCCTGCCATCGCTGGGGCCGTTACCCCCACTGGCGGCGCACCGGCAAAAATTACTCTGGTCGAGCCAGCTGCCGCCGATAATCTGCAAAAACTACAGGAAACTAACGCCTGTGTCGGTTGTGACTTTAACGGAATTAGCCTCAAAGATTTAAACTTGTCCTCGGCCAATCTAGAAGGAGCAAACCTCAGTCAAGCGGATCTAGAAAGAACTAACCTACAGGGTGCTAATCTCAAAGGGACTGACCTCCGGGGAGCCGACCTCGGCAAAACTCTCCTAGCGGGAGCCGATTTAAGCGGGGCCAATCTCTTAGGTGCAGATTTAGAAAAAGCTAACCTGCAAGGAGCAAACTTAACCAACGCCAATCTGCAAAAAGCTGACTTAGAGAAGGCCAATCTCACTAATGCTCGGTTAGACGGTGCTAACCTGCAAGATGCGGACGGTGAAGGCGCGATCGGTGTCGATCCCAATCTATTCTAAAAAAGTTGGCGTTGCTGAATAAGGTATGAATGCCAACCGTGCAGGTTCCCGTGCAAAAGTTAGTTTGGGTCTAGGTTTGAAAAATCCCACAAAAGAAGATTCAGATCTCAAATCAGCAACGTCCTTACTTTTAAGCAAAAACGCGAGCATCCCGAGGACGAACATAAACTTGCTCCCCGACTTGGAGATGCAGTTGATCCAGTTGTTCTCGATTCAGATGGGCAATCAGGAGAGAGCGATCGGGTAGAATTAATTCCACATCGATGGCCCAACCCAGATGGATAATGCGCTCAACTTTTGCCTCAATGCTAGACCCATTGGGAGAAGAGAGAATTTCTAGGTCGTGGGGACGAATGAAAATCTTGACTCCGTTAGTACCCCCTCCGAGCTGCTCGAATAGTGCAGCCGAGGTCGGTGGTAAAACATTCACCCGGCCGATAAAACTCATCACAAAAGCAGAGGCAGGATGATCGTACACCTGATCGGGAGTTCCCACCTGTTCGATTTTACCCTCATTGAAAATTACGATCTCGTCGGCCACTTCCATGGCTTCCTCCTGGTCGTGGGTGACAAAAACACTGGTGACATGAACCTCCTCGTGTAACTGTCGCAACCAAACTCGTAGCTCTTTTCTAACTTTGGCATCCAAGGCCCCAAAAGGCTCATCTAATAATAATACTTCCGGTTCCACCGCTAAGGCCCGGGCTAGGGCAACCCGTTGACGTTGACCCCCGGATAGTTGGGCCGGATAGCGATCGCCTAATCCCTGCAATTGAATTAAACTCAAGAGATTGTCCACTCGTTTTTGAATGTAGTCCGGGGCAGCTTTGCGAATCTTTAAACCGAAAGCGATATTCTGACGCACCGTCAGGTGTTTAAAAAGCGCATAATGCTGAAAAACAAAGCCAATGTTCCTTTTTCTGACATTTAAATGGGTTGTGTCTTTGCCGTTGATGATAATTTTGCCTGTGTCGGGAGGTTCTAATCCTGCGATCGCTCTCAGGAGAGTGGTTTTTCCTGAACCGGACGGCCCCAGCAGTGCCACCAGACGATTCGATTTGATCTCTAGGTTGATGTTGTCTAAAGCAGTAAAGGTGCCGAATTTTTTCGATACTCGCTCGATGATGATGCTCACGGTAGCTAATCCTCTGGCAAAAAAATGTATAGGGTTTGACCGTATTTTAACCATGATTCAATCGCAATCGTATTAAAATACACTTACATTTTACAAGATAGCAAGAAAATTAAGTTTCGATTCGGAGATTACTGGTTGTAAACAGAGACTAAAAAGATTGAACAGCGATAAAAGCTTACTATTACTCTTTTTTGCTCTTTTAGTCGGTTCTAAAGGCTTAATTAACTAATTTTGTCTCTTAACCACCAGAAACACACCGGAGAAAAGAGACAACTGAGGCAAAAATGGACTATTCTTTATTGACAATATTTAGCTTTTTTATCGGAATTGTCGTGGGATTAACGGGAATTGGCGGTTCATCCTTGATTACACCCCTATTGATCTTTGTATTTCAGGTTCCCGCTACCACCGCAGTGGGTTCCGATGTGGTAGCGGCCGGGTTGATGAAAGTGGTCGGCACCGTTCGTCACTGGCAACAGCAAACGATCGAGTTAGAAGTGGTAAAATGGCTAGTAATTGGCAGTGTACCCGGTTCTCTGTTAGGATTAGTCGGTTTTCGCTATTTTCAGCAGAATAGCTCTCTCAATCTCGATCAATGGTTGCCTCCTATCATCGGCCTTGTCTTGATGATCGTGACTGTCCTAGCGGCCCTGGAACTACTAATCTCCTTATTTTTTCCCGATTTGTCCCCTTGGTCTTGGCCAAAATTAGATTTAACCACTCGCTCTGGTCAGATAAAAACAACGATATTGGGGGCAGTTTTAGGCTATTTGGTCGGTTTAACCAGTATTTCCAGTGGTTCCTTATTTGCATTGGTCTTGATGACCTTTTTTCAGCTTGATTCTCGCAAATTAGTCGGTACAGATCTATCGCAAGCTTCCATCCTCTTAACCTGTACTTCCATCGGTCATCTGGGATTAGGAACAGTAGACTGGAATCTGGTACTTCCCATCTGGTTAGGTGGGATACCGGGGGTAGTACTGGGAGCAAGATTATCGGAATATTTCCCCAAAAATGCCCTAAAAATACTGCTTTATACGGTTCTAGTCACGGTCAGTTGGCGCCTACTCCAACCCACCTAACCCCCATAGTTCACTCGAAAGTCATCATACTACCCATCAACAGATCGGGACTGGTGGCGACAAAATAGATAATTCCCGCACCGAGAATAACGATCGCTAAACTAAATAGTACCACCCATCGATCGGCTGGTTCGTAGGTATCTTCATCTATATCTCGTCTGACTGTAAAATAATGGGCTGTGGTCAAAAATACGGTCAATAAACCCACTAAAGCAAACATTAAGCCTAATTTCCAGCCATAACCTGGCCGGGGAACCAGAGGAGGATGAAAGGCCCGTAAGCGCAGGATAACCATACCAAAACCCATTAATGCGATCGCCGTTCGCATCCAAGACAGATAGGTGCGTTCATTGGCCAGATGATCGCGGACTCGATTGGGATTGACTTTTTTCGGTGTAATGCTGGTCTTGCTTTCCGTCACTGGTGATTTGAGAAAAAATAACATGATCGAGATGACTAGGGGTCGGTTTCAAGGTGAGCGCTTGAGAAGATGATGTTATTCTATGGCACTTGAGTTATAGATGGTATGGAAAAAATCTAAAATCTCTTTTTAGATGTATTTGTATTGAATCAAAAATCAAATAGGGTTTGCTGAATAAATCTAAAAACATTGTTCGATAAGACTTTTAGACCTTTTTGAAATCCAAAAGTACCGGCCATTGGAGTGATCGGGGGGAAAATCCCTGGACTTTTTCCCTGAAAATGGGTAAAACCCTACACCCTACACCCTACACCCTACACCCTGCCCCCAGGAAAAACTTTTTGCCGCAAACCCTAAATAGATTCTGCTTGCTGCTGGAGAAGGGTCCATCCATAGCTTAAGGATAAGGCCAAGAAAGCCAGGGGAAGACTTTCCTTGATTATAAATACACCCAAACCGATCAGCACACAGGGGACAAAGTGGCTGCCGTGACTGGTAATTAAATTAGCGATCGCTGGTAATTGGGTTAACTGATGAGCAGTAAAACACCAAACACCCACCAAGATCAGAAAAACGCTGACGATAGTGACTAAATTTGGCCAGGTATTACTAGCGAACAGCGGCAGATAAATCCCGATATTATCACTGCCATTGGCGATGGTAATTGCCGCCACAGCACCGGTTTGAGGGGAAAACCAGGCCAGCAAAGGAGAAGACGGTGCTGATTCTACAGCCATCTCCAGAGGATTATCCGTCTCGGTTTCTTCTCGCTGCCAGAGACTCCGAATCCCGAAAATCACCGGCAACAGGCCGAGAAAACGAATCCACTGAGCCGGAATCAAGAAACTCCCGAAAAAGCCAGTTAAACTCGCCAAAATCAGCAGTATAAAGCCTAAATACTGACCGATAACGATATGACGACGGCGAAAAAGTTTATTGACCTGGGCGAAAAGAATCGTCAAAATCAGTATGTCATCGAGATTAGTGGCAATAAAGGCCGCTATTGCTGTGGATATGGCAGTAATCATGGTAGTCATAGGATTTTTTTCTTAATCGGCTCTTCTGGTCTCGATCGCCCTACTTCTACTCTAGAAAGAGCCATTAATAAAATCAAATATTCTTTCTTGTTGATTTAATAAATTAAAATGATGGAAAGACCAATAGAGACGGAAAACCCATTGCCATGGCCAGAATGACCCTAGATCAACTAGAAATCTTTCTCGCGACTGCTGAACATCTCCACTTCACCAAAGCAGCAGAAGCTTTATATATCACCCAACCGGCCGTCAGTGCCGCCATTGCCTCCCTAGAAAATGAATACGGGGTGAAATTATTCCATCGCGTCGGTCGTCACATCGAGATCACGGAAACAGGACGTTTACTGCAATTAGAAGCGCAACGCATTCTCACCCAGGTGACTTTGACAGAAAGGGGATTGGCGGAATTTAACGAGTTGCAACGGGGAGAACTACAATTAGGGTCGAGTTTGACTATTGGTAACTATTGGCTCCCGGCAAAAATTAGCGATTTTCAGGAGCGCTATCCGGCAATTAAGATCAATTGCACCCTAGCTAATACGGAAGAAATCTGTCTGGGTACGGCTAACGGACGTTTTGACCTAGCATTAATCGAGGGAGAAGTCAAGAGTGATTTAACACATTGTTTAGAACAGGAGATCGTCGGCAGCGATCGCTTATTAATTATTGTCGGACGTTCTCATCCCTGGTATAAAAGAGAGGCGATCGAATTACCCGAATTAGTGGAAACCCCTTGGGTAATGCGAGAATCGGGATCGGGAACTCAACAAAGATTCGAGGAAGCTTTACAGAATTGGGGCATCGATTTACGGACATTAAAGGTGACTTTGGTGTTAAATACGGGGGAAATGGTGAAAGCAATCATCGAGAATAGTTTGGCAGCTGCCGGTATTTCCGAATTGATGGTTCAAAAGGAATTAGAATTAGGCACATTGCGATCGATTCGAGTCATCGATACTTCCGGTTTATCCCCTCGCTATCTCGAATTTATGCGCCCTTTTTTAAAAATAAAACACCGTCAGCGCTTTCAACCCCGCGTCTGTCAAGTTTTCGAGCAGATGTTGTAATCTCATAAGTAGTCGTGCAAAATTAATTTCCTAGTCGAGACAGGAGACTCCGAGACAGGAGACTCCGAGACGGGAGACGGGAGACGGGAGACGGGATACAGCTATTAGGGATCGGATTTGAGTTTTCAGTTCACTGTTTCCTCACATCAGAAGTCTGACGGGGTAGTGGCTTAGATGTGTAATTAATTGTGCTTAGATACTTAGCAATCACCGAAAATTAACCTGAGCAAAAATAAAGATATGTAAGGGAAATTATTTTTGGCAAAAAAGAGAGATTATAAGTAAGTAGTTATAATTAAATTGAAGATAGATTTTGCCTCTGATCCCCCTTGATAAGGGGGGTGTCTGACAACTTTTAACACCTACCTACTTACTAAATTTGGTTATTAAAAACTGATTATTTATTCTCCCTTTTGCATGAGTGCCTATCCTGATATGTAGCCTATACTCAACGGATTTAGTATTAGGTATAGACCTCGACCTAATATTATCTCAGGCAACTAGACTCACTTTCTGCACTTCTTAACATTCAATTGATAATTTTTACTAATCTATTGCTGACAAACCTTTGCCAATCAGGATTATAGCTACAATGATGGATTTTTTATTAAGGTGAAGAATTGTAAATTTTTTTCTCAGAAAAAATCAATTATTGAAAATGTTCCTAATAGTAGTTTATACAATGAAGGTTTTTTGTCAAAACATCTTGGGGAATGTAAAAATATATAAAAGTATATGAAGATGTGCGGAATGTCGGCCCTGTCTGTGGAGATTTTAGATAGATAGTTTGATATTCAACAAGAGGAAAATGGCATGAACACAAATCACAACCAGAGTTATGGCCGGTTGAAATGGAAAGCGGTGTCGGCGCGGGAGGCCCAGCACCTGAACGAGCAGGGAGTTTCATCGTCAATCCCCCAGGGGCCGAAATTCCTTAAAGAGCTACCCCCCGATAGCGCGGTGTACGAGCCGAAGCAGCCGATCACAAAGAAACTTAAAAAGCTCATCGACGATTACGCCTATGGGGGAGCCTTCCAGAGCGCGATCTTGAAGGTAAGTCAACAGCGCATCCCCGAACTCGATCGGATACACAACCTCTACCAATTTTACTATTACATCGATGCCCTGGTAACGTGGATCCCCGGGTTGCGGGTCTGGGAATGGCAGGGCGACATTTACCACGAACGCACAGATTATCTGCACCTGACGCAGTTCTATTACTACTTCAACCAGCCCGAACTCGTCTCCCTGCAAAGCCCGATCGCTCCCTTTACCGGCGAGGCTCTCACACCGCTATCCCTCTGGCTTCGGGAATTTGCGGTCGAATGGGGCGAATTTCTCGACACACCCGAATCGGCCAACCATCTCGTAACCTATAAGTTCGGGCCGGAATATACCTACCAGGACTACAATGGGGGCGAAAACGGGATCGAGAACTACAAGACATTCAACGAGTGGTTTTCCAGAACTTTCAAGGATATCGATCGACAGCGCCCAGTCGCCCAGCCAGACGATCCTCGGATTATCGTCTTCCCAGCCGAGTCCACTTTTGTCGGCCAATGGACTATCACCACTCCGGCGGGCGAGCCGATGCCCGCACAGTCCTCAATCGTGGTCAAGCACGTCGAATGGCCTATCCCAGAACTGTTAAAGGGTTCCGAGTATGCCCAGGATTTCGAGGGCGGCATTCTCGTCCACAGCTTTCTCAATGTCTTCGACTATCACCGGCAGCACGCCCCGGCAGCGGGCAGGATAATTGAGGCTAAATTTATCCCAGGACAGGTTTACCTGGATGTCCAACTTGACCTACTCGATGCTGAGGGACGTGCCGATGAAAACTCATCCTTGGCCAACGTGGCCATGCCGCACCGTTATCTGGATGCACAGGATGCCACAGACTATCAGTTTGTGCAGTGCCGTGGGCTTTTTGTCCTGGAAACCGCTATCGGCAAGATCGCCGTACTGCCCATTGGAATGGCACAAGTATCCTCCGTTGTCTTCGTCAAACCAGGGACGCAGGAACTTATCCGTCTTACCCAACAGGAAAAGAAGGGGCGATCTTATGATGAGCAGGTGGCACTGATCAACGAGAAGGTGCGCCAGGAGGTGGTGGGAAAAACGGTGTCGAAGGGCGAGATGATCTCGACTTTCCTCTTCGGCGGCTCCGACATCGTGATGGTATTCGAGCGTCAGTCCAACGTCAACATCACGGCTACGGTAAATGTTCACTATCCGGTGCGGAGTCAGTACGCCTATTCAAATATCGCCAAACTGCTGTCGTTTTGATCGTGCTTCGCTGTTCTATACTGGCGGAACCTGTCATCTCCAGGGTTCCTTCCAGCCGACATTTTAGGTAAAGTTCCAATATGAAAGATCGAGCCAATTCCCTGTATGAATCCGACTTCTATGGGTGGACAGAGCTACAAGCGAAAGCTCTAGCCAACCGACAGGTAGAAGCTCTGGACTGGCAAAACTTACGGGGGGAAATCATTTCCTTGGGTAAACAAGAATATCGAGAACTGGTGAGCCGTCTAACCGTTTTGGTAGGACATCTTCTCAAATGGGAATATCAGCCAGATAAACGTTCTCGCAGCTGGTTTTTGACGATTAGAGAACAGAGACGAGGGATCAGACGGCATCTAGAGGGCAATCCTAGTTTAAAATCCCAGATACCGACCGCTTTATCCGATGCTTTCGAGGCCGGAGTGGATTTGGCTTTGCGAGACACGGACTTACCGATACGGACTTTTCCCTCTCACTGTCCCTTCACCTTCGAGAACATCATGGCCGACCATTTCCTCTGCGATACGAGTCAGGATTGGCCGTAAATTTAACGGTTATACCGCCTCGACGGGTATCTGTATCTCAACAAGTAATTTAAATACGCAGGCAGCTGATTCTTTTTTCACTCTCTCCCTTCAATAATTTTAATTTCTTCCTCGCTTAATCCATAGAGTTTATAAACAATTAGATCGATTAATTCATCGGTGGCGCTTAATTGTTCTTTTAGGGGCAAAAGTTTATCTAGACTGGTTTGATATTCTTTTTCTAGGGTTTCCTGTATTTGACGATCGAGTAAGTTAACGGTAATTTTCTTTTTGTTCTTTTTCAGTATCTCCCACACTTGATCGCAGCTAAGATGAGGTTCGCTTTTTTGGTAGTCACCGAGATAGTTTTGGATTTTTGATTTGTTGGTTAAATTATCGATCGCACTGCCGATTATTCTCTCTAAATATTTCAAAAAGCTTTTGATTTCTTTTTGTTTTTCCCGATTTATCTCGATCATCTGTTCTGCTAAGTAGGCCAGAATATCATGGACTATATCGGTTTCCTCTCTCCTAATATGTTCCTCGATTTCTTTTAATATTTCTTGCTTTTCTTGATAACTTTTGATAAGTTTCTCTAAACTCTGTTGACGGCGATCGCTATTGGTGTTAAAAGATATTTTAGGAATAAAAATTACGTTTAGTTCGTAGGCATTAATATGATTAGTCGTACTTGTAAGGCTGAATCTCCATTCCGATAATTTTGAATTTAAAAAAGCTAGAACTGTTTCTAGTTTATATTGTGTATCTACCATATAACCAACTGTGTCAGAACAAAAAAATCCCTCTTGAATAGTTGTTGCTATTATCCGTCGATAATTATCGATTGCCGCACCTCTTTGATAGGCGATTCTTCTCTTTAAATGATCGTATGCTTTAACTTCTTTATTTGTACCACGTTTTTCAAGGAATTTTGTTTTATTTAAATACACTGGGTTTCCTTGTTTTGGCTTTTCGTAAAACTCATAACGACCTATATGCGCTCCACGAAGAACTATTTCACCTGGAGGATCATCTGATATAAATTCTTTGAATTGCTGATTGAACATAATCTCTCCAGGAGTCGGATAACCAATGGTTTTAAATAAAACACATCTAGGATTTTCACATAGGTTTAATAACAACTTCCAAGACTCCTGATTGACTGTTGGTATAGATAAATTATCAGGATCAAATTTATCGATTTTTTCAGCATTAGCATAATATCGACGAGAATGTTCTAGAATATCTTTGCCCTCATGAGTTCTCATCGAGAAATCTAGCGGTAATATGCCATTAAAAAGAACATACACACAAGTGGATAATTTTGCTTCACGAAAAACCCGATTATTGGGGTCATCTTTTTGCGGAAAAGCTTCAATACATATCAAACTGGTTTTTTGTAAAAGCTTACGTCTTAACTCAAATGTAAAACGATCACCTAGCAGTGACATAGGAACAATAAAGCTATGATAGCCATTTTTCTTGGCGAGATTTATAGCTTTGGCAATAAATAAACGATATAAGTTAACTCTAAATGCTCTAGCTTCTTTATAAATTTCTGTATTATCTATAAATTGTTTTTCGTCAATTACTCTACCGAGAGCGGATTCTGACAATTCATCATAAGGAGGATTACCGATTACTGCATCAAAACCGGGGTTATCCTTCCAAGAAGCGGAATCAAGATCGATAAAAACTTCAGGAAATTCCAGATCCCAATGAAAAAAACGCTTACTTTTATATAAACTAGCTGCTTGGTCTAAAATTCCTTGATCTGAACGGGGTAACTTATCCCAATTAATTGCCGATATATTACCACCGTAGCGCTGCAGAAACTCGATAGCAGTTTTAACCCCAAAAAAGCGAGAAAGGAAAACATCTAATAAACGCTTGTAGGGTTTAGCTTGACTATCAAAATCACGGAATAACTGTTCGCTTGCTTCCACTTCGGCAAAAGTCGCATCGCTGAGGGTACTAATTCCCCGCATAATTTCTGCTGCCCGAAGTAACCCAACAAAAGGGCCAGTTAAAAGAGTTAATTGACCACTTTCCTCCTCGATCATAGCGGCTTCTGCGTCCTTGGCGGTAGTTCCGATCAGAGAATTACCACAACGTAAATGATGATCCAAAAAACTCAAAGGTGCGCCCACTGTGAAAGAATGTAACC
The DNA here is from genome assembly GCF_007095495.1 of Microcystis sp. M_QC_C_20170808_M9Col. Classification (NCBI taxonomy): domain Bacteria; kingdom Bacillati; phylum Cyanobacteriota; class Cyanophyceae; order Chroococcales; family Microcystaceae; genus Microcystis; species Microcystis sp. M_QC_C_20170808_M9Col. Next base: position 16,252 of record NZ_SFBZ01000109.1, read on the forward strand.
AGAGACTAACTTTGGCCAATTCTACAGCCATCGGATTGATATCTACCCCATAAATACAGCGCTTCATCACCACTCTCTGTAATAATTGCGTTGGTTCAAGGGTGGGAGAATCGAGAATAATTCCCTGTTGTCGGAGATTGTCGATAATATTTTGTCGGGTGGTTTCCAACATGGTTAAAACGGGATTATTTTCGGGATAAAGATTGAGAATCTGGATTAACTCATCGGTGAGATAGTCCACTGCTTCTACTAAAAAATGTCCGCTTCCCATGGCGGGGTCACAGAGTTTAAGATCAAGTAAGGTAGCGATCGCTTTTTTTTCTAAGCGTTGTAGCTCTTTTTCTAATCCCTGCTGACTGAGATTTCCTAAACGTCTATCGCTGCTTTCTTGTCTTCGGGTGGCGATTTCTGTCATCACATCCCCGAACTGTCGCGCTCTTTGCTCTAAAATTGGTTTGAGGGTATGACTGACAATATATTTAACAATATAATCGGGAGTGTAATAGGAACCGGTGGCTTTTCTTTCTCCCCGATCATTTTCCAGATGCACCGATTCCCCCTCAATCACGATGCGATATTCCAGTAATCCTTCGTAAATTGATCCTAACTGTCGCACACCTAAAAAACTATAGTCGATCGGCTGTCCCTCAAAACGTGCTAACTTGTCTAAGATGGGCGCTAAAACCGCATCGGATAACTTATATTGACCGAGAAAACAATTCACCCGGCCTTCTTCCATGTCAAATAAACCCCCGTTGTAACGAGGTACGGCTAAATTAGCATCCCCTCGATCGACAATGCGGAATAAACTGAGGAGAGCATCGTATATTCCCGTCGAGGTGCCACTAAAGACCTGCTGACGATCGATTTTAACGGCAATTTCTCGCGTCTTTTGCAATAAGCTGTAATCGCGATAGTCTCCCCTCACCGGCAGCAAGTCCCGCGCTTCTGCGTAGAGCAGAAATAATAATTTATACAGCAAGGATAAACTCGCCTCATACAATAAATCTGGCTGTATGTCTGTATTTAATGATACAAAACCTTGAGAAATATCGGGAAAAATGCGATCGAAGACTAACTCTTTTAACTCGTTACCCACTCTGGTGGCATAGGTGGTACTCCCCTCCCGGACGCGTTCAAGGAAATTCTGACCGTGAATATCCTTAATAAAAGCCTCTTGACGGAAAAATAACCAGAAATACGGAAATTTTTGCCGGTCTCCCCCTTCTAATAGTTCCATCAAGTCCACTAGATAAAATTCCGTGGCTGTGGAGGACGCTTGACGGTAATATAAGCGCCATTCTCGACCATTAGTAAGAATACCCCAATCTACTCCCGTCCCCGTCAGATAATTGGTGATCTGAAAGGAAGGATTACTATTTTTCCAGATATCTCGCTGATCATTCTTAGAAACGTCACTAAGAGAACGTTGCCAGTATTTGGCCTCAGCGATCGCTAAAACTTGACTATAAAAGGCTCTTTCAATATTCTGGAGAGCATAGGCTTGATAACGGTCATTTTCTGTGGCAAATAGGGCATAATCTGGCCTTTCTGACCTTCCTTTTCCCCTACTGCTTACTTGCGGTATATAACTAAAACCGAGAATTTCTAGAATCGGTTGTATTAATTCTGCTTCCGTTTGCGCTTCGTTAAGAGTCGGCAAAATCGCCTTTTTTTGTTGATAAAGACTCTCTAAGCGGGAAAATGCCACCGATACATCCTCTTGCCATTCCCCAGAATCCGGCAGCCGATGCTCAAGATAGTGTTGAGAAAAAAGTGGTTTATTGCCCGTTTGTCCTGACATGGCCGATTATCCTAACATTGAGGGTATCTAGCCTAAAAATGAAGGGTTCGCAGGCAGGCACGGATTCCCATTATACAAAAAGTATATGTCAAGTCTCCGATTTTGTCAAGAGTTTTGGCCAAAAAAAATCGCCAAGACTTACCACAGCCGTAGGTATAATAATGGGGATAAAAATTAAAATCCTTGGTAGTCACCGATGACTGATAACTGGTAACTGAAATGACCCCCCAAGCAATCCCTAAACTCAATCACTTGCCCTCTGCCCTAGCCAGAGAGGGAGCCGTCTGCCTAGAATTAGAAGATGGAGTTGCTATATTTCGAGCCTCCACTGCCGTTCAGACTCGGATTGAAGAATTACTCCAACTAGAGAAAGAATCAGCAATTACCCCCGCACAAAAGCAAGAACTCGATGCCTACGAAGAAATTGACGACTACCTCAGCTTTGTCAATCGTACCTTGCGGAATCTCAGTCAAAACCCCTCTTAATGTCTAAAAAGTTTTCCTCAGATTATTATCGTCTCTGATTCAGAGCAGGGTATCTAGCCTAAAAATGAAGGGTTCGCAGGCAGGCACGGATTCCCATTATACAAAAAGTATATGTCAAGTCTCCGATTTTGTCAAGAGTTTTGGCCAAAAAAAATCGCCTCTGGGAGGCGGAGGTGAAAGGTATCACCCCAGAGAAATAATTAGGGTTTGCTGAAAAAGTTTGTTGGTGGGGGCAGGGTGTGGGGTGTGGGGTGTGGGGTGTAGGGTTTTACCCATTTTCAGGCGGTCAATTACCCAATTTTCAGGGAAAAAGTGCCTAAATTTCCCCCCGATCACTCCCATATCCGGTACTTTTTGATTGACAAAAGGTCTAAAAGTCTTATCCAACAAGGTTTTTAGATTTATTCAGCAAGCCATAATTAAACGCCAAAAGACTTACCACAGCCACAGGTTTGACTGGCGTTGGGATTAGTGAATTGGAAACCACCGCCGATCATCGCGTTGCTGTAATCTAACATGAGACCGTAGAGATAGAGCAGACTTTTTTTATCAGAGACAATTTTGAAGCCATCGTAATCGAAAACCTCATCTTGGGGGCCAATATTGCTAGGATGCTCAAAATCCATCATATAGGACATTCCCGAACAACCACCTTGACGCACACCCACGCGCAGACATAAATCCTTGCCCTGTTGCTCTTTGAGCATGGTAAGGTGTTTGAGGGCAGCCTCACTGAGTAAAATTCCTTTTCCTTGAATCTGAGTAGCTTGTGTCATCTTTAGCAGGAACTCCTAAACGCAGTTGAAGGGGACATATAAAACTTTACCTTCTCCTACCCATCTTAACGATAGTTGAGGACTGATGACTGGATTACTGTGTACTTTTCCCAGTCTCGCAGGAGTTGTAGGGCAAAAAAAAGCAAAAAACTGGGATTATTAATTAAATAGCGTTGCCAGAGACGACTAGATTCTTGAAACAAACCCTAGAGCCATTCTCAGCCGATTTTCATCCCCCAACGGACAGGACAGCGCTGCCTTGGGGATGCCGAAAAAGCAGCCGGAAAAGAGCCAAAGAAATTTACTTTTCTAAGCGAAGATTAGCGCCGCTGCTATTGGTGCGATAAACCCAAGTTTTTTGCTTATAAGTCAGAATAATTCGCCATCCTTGCACCAGTGCTTGAGTACAGAATTCCCCCGGTTTAGCTAATCCTAAACAACCATCGGGCCAGGTTTGTGGTTGTGCTGCTTGAATTTGCAAGCGATTAACGGATATCTTGGTTTTCCGACTCAAATGTTGACGGACAGCCTCGATGACCGAATTAGGTGGACCGGGAGATGCTAAACTAGGTGGCGCTAAGAGGAGAGAAAGCAGACTCATTAGCATTAAAAAGCCAGTTGCTCCCTGAATAATTCTCGTTTTACCGATTGGTACTTGCTGGCTTTGGCTAAAATTTTTTCTAGATATCATCTTGAGTGCTGCCTCTTTCTGGGGGGTGATAGTCTGAGCAAATTTTCCTGTTTATCATCAGTGTCAGATCCCCCCGCCTATCGGCACCCCCCTTATCAAGGGGGGCAGGGGGGGATCGAACCTAAAATCCATTTTTAATTTAATTATAACCAGCTACTTATGTTCCCGCTCTGGTTTTCGAGCAGAAGCAGCAGTCACTCTCAGTTTTCGTTGTCATCCCCTGAAGACTTCCGTCTCTTTAAGTGGCGATGGCGATTAAAATAGATGAGGATGAACTATCTTAGATGGATGGGCTTATGTTATCTTTTTTCCTCCGTTGGTTGATTACCGCCGTCTCTTTATTGATTACAGCGCGAATAGTACCAGGTATAGAAATTAAAGATTTTACCGTGGCTTTGATAGCTGCTGTCGCTTTGGGTTTAATTAATGCTATTATTAGACCCCTGTTGATTCTTTTTACCCTGCCTTTAACTATTTTAACCCTAGGGTTATTTATTTTTGTGGTTAATGCCATTTCCTTTTCTTTAGCCTCCTATTTTATCCGTGGCTTTGAGGTAAAATCATTTTTTGCCGCTTTATTCGGTTCGATTGTGGTGTCGATCATTTCAGGAGTTTTAAATGGCATTTTCGTTGACTAAAGTGGGCAATAATTCGGTTAATTAGTCAGTAATCCTCTGTTTAAAACAGCTTGGCTTACTCTGATCGAGAGACGTTGATTATAACAACGTCTCTCTAGTTTTTGGTAAATAGCGATAGTTTTTATTTGAGAATCGGGGAATTAAATTGACAAAAAGATTGACAAAAATTATCGTTTGTGTTAAACAAGTTATATCGATTATTTACCAGAGGGCTTTAGGGTATGTTTATTATTTTATCTATGAGATCACTTAGAACTACACCCAGAAAATCTCTACGGATTTAAGTGGGTGGGTGGAATTAAATATAAGATGAACGTAGGTTGAGTTGAAGCATGAAACCCAACGCCCGCCCATGTTACGCTACCGCTAACCCATCCTACAAATAATTGTGCCTCCCTACTTACCGTGGCTTTTGTAGTTAAAAATCAGGAAAATTTAATCCCAAGATTTCCATCTCAAGCACCGAGAGCAAGTTCAATTACTATTAGAATAGTAACTTTTTGTGAAGATTTGGCTAACCGGGATGATCCGATCAGACAAAACAAATATAATCATCTTAATTAGATGACTAATAAGCTTTCTCGATCATCTTTCCAGACAGCATAACTACAAGAGTGTAGCAGGGAATTGTTGAGCTAAGGAGATTAACTAATCTCAAGTCAATTTTTCTTGTCTGTGTTGGCTTGAGAGACACAATCATCGCAGCCAAAGTTTTTTTCATTCAATTTAGAGGTTTTAAAATGACTAATAATCAGGAAAATCTTAGCCAAGAAAACAAAATTTATACAGTTCTCAGTATCGGTCAAAGAGGAGCAGGAAAAACAGTTTTCCTAGCGGCATCTTATCAGACTTTAAAAAATCAAGCAACTTTGGGAAATCTGGCTAATATTGTCTTCAGATCCCAAGAGGACGAAAGCGAAGAAGATATTGAAAAAATTCTCAATTATGTCGCTAGAACAGGTCAATATCCCCCCGCCACTTTAAAAATCAGTAACTTTGATTTTAGTTTAGAGAAAAAAAGCGGTGATCGCTCGGATAAAGTAGCGACAATTCGCTGGTGGGATATACCCGGAGAAAGTTGTCAAATCTATAATTTAGCCTTTGTCAATATGGCTTTACAGGCTAATGCTTGTTTACTGTTTTTAGAAGCAGCAAGTTTATTAAATGATTCAGACAAGCATAATAATTACCTGAGAATTTTTCAAACCTTGATCGAGATAATTAACCATAATAAAACTAGGTTTAATTTAGGCATTATTATCAGCAAATGCGATCTAGTTGTCTCTGACCAAAAATGCTGGCAAAACCTACAATTCAAAGTCCAAGAATTAGAGCAAAAACTGCGAGAGCAAAAAGTTAATCACCGTTTTTTTTACTCAACAGTTTTAATTGATTCCCAGCAAGGCACACTGCAAGCAAATCAAGCTTTAGACTCCCTATCTTGGTTATTGTCTCAAATCGATCGACAACTGGTAAACTTTTCCTAAATGACCAGCACTATATCCGATCCATTTGCAGCAAGATTAGTAAAAAAATCTCTCAAAAATCTGCTGACTGCCTTATAAAAGTCATCTTAATGGTGAGGTGTGAAGTTTTCGTTTTGGGGAGTCGGCACCAAATTAGGTGACAGTTCATCTTGAGGAGAAATGCCGTCAAATATCTCCCCAAAAACTAGAAACAAGACACAATTGTGTGAAAATTATTTATAATAGCCCACAAAAGTGCTTAAAGGTTACAGATCATGTCCTTGCTCGTTGAACAACTGATTTATAGCAGTTTCTCACAACTGGGATTTAAATATATCGCTAGTGTCAATGTCCCCCTAGGGATTCAACAGTTTTTTTATCAACATATAGTCTCTCAGTTATGGGACACCTATAATCCTCCAGACAGGAAATTTAAAGGAGTCTATATCTATCAAATTGACTTCCATAACACCCTCTTTGGTTGGTTAATTAACGATGGTAAGGATGAATTTGGTCGTGGGGACATCCCCTACTTTCATTGTTATTATTTACAGGAACTACTCGACTCGAAACAACTGTTTAAAATCCTTGCCAGTCTAGAAGCAGGCCCCCTAAAACGTATTTCCAGAGATGAGGCTAAAATCTCCCTTGACCCCGTAATTTTAGCCGACAATTATCAGGCAAATGCCTTTGAATTAGGGATTAAACTTTCTAAAGATATTCGTCTGTTTAGCCAACGGCAACTGCGGGAAGAAAAACCCCTACAATGGTTTATCTCCTCGAAAGAAACCAAAGAACGACCACATCCCACCGATAATAACTATGATAACTCTAAAAATACCTTACCTAGGGAACCAAATTATCAGGTAGAAATTGCCAAAATCCTGCAAGAATTAGCCGAAAAACCGCTCGCTATTGAGGGGATCATGCTTGTTTCTCCCCAGGGTCAACCTTTGACTGATTCCATCGGCAGGGAACCCAATAGTGCTTTAATCTTAGCAGGAACAATGCTCTATCTTGCCAATAACACAAAAGAGGAATTAAGCTGGTCTGATCTGGAACAAATTGCTATTCGCAGTCCCCAGGGTCATCTGATCTTAACCCCTTGCAGTGACCAAGCTTTTCTTTTAGTGAAAACTGGCAAAACGATCACGGGATTGTTAGAGGTAGAAATCCAGAAAACTCGCTCAAAATTACAAAAAATTCTCGCTATCTCTAACCCCACCCCCGAAACTCCTCTCTTAAATCCCGCAGCTAATCCCTTTCTTGATTCCGTTGTAGAAGAATTCGAGATCGTCCTCGAAACCGAAGATAATAACAATGCAGATATTTCCTTACCCGGGCAGACCAATTCAGTAATCAGTAATCAGTAATCAGTAATCAGTAATCAGTAATCAGTAATCAGTAATCAGTAATCAGGAGTCAGTAATCAGTAATCAGTAATCAGTAATCAGTAATCAGTAATCAGTAATCAGTAATCAGTAATCAGTAATCAGGAGTCAGGAGATTATTTTTATTTAGGGCTGGCTGAATAAATCTAAAAACCTTGTTGGGTAAGACTTTTAGACCTTTTGTCAATCAAAAAGTACTGGATCTGGGAGTGATCGGGGGGAAATTTAGGCGCTTTTTCCCTGAAAATTAGGTAATTGGCCACCTCAAAACTGGTAAAACCCCACACCCCACACCCCACACCCCGCTCCCTGCTCCCCTCTCCCTTCTCCCCTACACCCTACACCCTGATCACTAAAAACCGATGAACCAATTAAACTTAGAAGTTGCGGGAAAAAAAGAACGTTTAGATGCTTGGATGGGGTCACAATTGCCCGATTTATCGAGATCGAGGCTGCAAAAACTGATAGAACAGGGATATATACAGTTAAATGGTCAAATTTGCACTAATAAAAATACTAAAGTTGGTCAAGGTGATCGCTTAAAGATTACCATTCCCGACAGTCAACCCCTCGAATTAACCGCCGAGGCGATCGAGCTTGATATTCTTTACGAAGACGACTATCTGATTATTATCAATAAACCTGCTGATTTAGTGGTTCATCCGGCTCCCGGCCACGAATCGGGAACCTTGGTCAACGCTTTACTGCATCACTGCCCAAATTTAGCCGGAATTGGTGGAATTCAACGCCCCGGTATAGTCCACCGCTTAGATAAGGATACCACGGGCGCGATCGTTATTGCCAAAACCGACCAGGCCCATCAACACCTACAGGCACAATTAAAAACCAAAACTGCCCGCCGGGAATATATGGCCCTTGTCCACGGTGTCCCCAAAACGGAGACAGGTACAATTGATCTGGCGATCGGTCGTCACCGCAGCGATCGCCAAAAGATGGCTATTATTGCCGTGGAAAAAGGCGGTAGAAATGCCGTCACTCACTGGCAAGTCAAGGAAAGACTGGGCAACTACACCTTAATGGAATTTCGCCTAGAAACTGGCAGAACTCATCAAATTCGCGTTCATAGCAGCCATATCGGTCATCCGATTCTTGGGGATCCCCTTTATAGTTCAGGTCGTTCCATCGGGATTAATCTACCCGGGCAATTACTTCATGCCCATCGTTTAATTTTAGTACATCCGGTCACGGGAGAGAGCCTAGAAGCGATCGCTCCCTTACCCGCTATTTTCCCGAAAGTTTTAGCTATTTTACGGCAGAGAAACCCCTAGCGCACAAATTGCGGCATAATCTCCGCTGCTGTCCATAATCCGTAGATACTGCGACGATGTAGGGAAACCCCCGCTTTCAGATAACCGAAAGCCGGCCCGCAGACATTAGCCGCCATACTGGTTTCATCACCTAAAGTGAAGGTATGGGTGGAAATTTTGCCTTCAAAAGTCCGCCCCGTGACTTTAACATTGGTACTCAAGGGCTTTTTCGGGTTGCGCGTATCCACCACACCCCCGACGGAAACCCGATCGCGTCCACAGATTCCGGCTAATTCCAGCATAATATCGTCTGCGTGTTCCATATTTTCGAGGCTGAGAATGCCATTGGTTTTATTTAACAGCATTTCCACTTCCGCATCACTCATCCGGTGCGCCGTTTCTGGGTCGTAACCGGGTAAATGGGCGATATCTTCGCGAATGGTGGCACGATAAGCCTCCCAGTTGGCAATTCCCACGCCAAAGGTAATTTTAACGCTATGAATCTCTGCATAACTCTGGGCAGCTAGGGCAGCAGCCGCAGTTAACAGTCCGGGGGTAGCACCGCAGCCGGTCATATAGGTGATGCCGGCGGCTTCTAGGTCTGCTTGTAGTGCTAATATTTGTTCCATGGCGCTGGTACGTTTGAGCGCATCGACTAAAACCCCGCGCCAACCCAAGCGAATGAAAGTTTTAGCGATATCGGCCATGAAATTGTTGGGTAAATTCGGCAAGGCGAGAAAATAGCCTTCTACGTCGGCAGTTTTGATTAATTCCTCGATACTGTTCTCGCTGAGACTGCCGTAATTTTCCAGATAACCGATCGAACCCCGGTCATGATAAATTTTGTTACAGGTATTGACATCTAGACCGTCTTTGTGGTAAGCAAAACCAGCTTTATCGGCGGCGGCAGTCCAGAGCATTTCCTGTTTGGGGGCGAGAATTCTGGCGGCGGCCTGTCCCAAACCACCAAAACCTAAAACACCGATCCGAAGGCGATCGCTGGCTATTTGTTTATTCATATTCGTTGGGATTCCTATAGACAAACTTCTATTATTTCGGCGGTCGTGGTTCGCCGTTGCATCTCCTTTATTTTCAATTTATCGCTTCAGGTCGTCTTTTTTGTGTAGTTTTGTTAAATTGTGCCTCCTGGGTCAAGGTTCGCCCTTGACGATGAAGAAAAGTTACGGGAAACTTACAAAAAATGAAAGTGGTTAGGTGACGTAATATAAAGTTTTGCTAAAATTTTAACCAGATTGCTACGATTAGCAAACTATCGTAAATTAAAACGATAGGGAGCTTTGCAAACCCCAGATCACGCCGAGAAGAGCTATGAGCATGGAAAGCCTAGAGTTTATTATCTATCCCGATGGTCGCGTTATGGAAAAGGTGACAGGCATAGTCGGTTCATCTTGTCAAGAGGTGACGGCGGCGATCGAGGCACAACTCGGGCAGCTGATGTCTCAAGAGAAAACCTCGGATTATTACCATCAAACCGTCAGCCAGTCAGAGAAAGTCAGCAACGCAGCCACTTTTAGCGACTGGTAATTTTTCATCTTTCCCGATCCCTTTATTTAAGCCACTGAAAAACCATGTCACACTTTAGCAATATCAAAACCAAAATCCGCGATCTATCCTACCTAAAAGCCGCCCTGAGCGATATGGGGATGGAATGGAAAGAGGGTTCCCACCCCGTCAAAGGTTATCAAGGTCAAACTTTAACCGCAGAGGTGGTAATCGAGCAAGATAACAATTACGATATCGGTTTTCGCTGGAATGGTAACGAGTACGAGTTAGTTGCCGATTTGCAATACTGGCAACAACCCCTAACCGTAGAAGGATTTTTAAGAAAAGTAAATCAAGGTTATGCCTACCACACCATCCTGGCAGAAACTGCTAAACAGGGTTTTCAGGTGGCAGCACAGGAAAAAAATACTGATGGTTCTATTCGTCTAGTGGTACAACGTTGGAGTGCCTAATGGCTGATTTTTCTCCCGAACGCTCTGGTTTTGAACCAGAGTTAGGGGGATTCCTAAGAGATTCCCCCGATCGCACTGGTTTTGAGCCTGAATTGGGTGGTTTACTGCGCCAGAAAGCGGTTTACGTCGATGAGGTCACTTGTATCGGTTGTAAACACTGCGCCCACGTTGCCCCCAATACCTTTTTTATTGAAGGCGAATACGGTCGCTCTCGCGTCTATAATCAGGACGGTGACGAAGAAGAAATTATTCAAGAAGCGATCGAGACTTGTCCAGTTAACTGTATTCACTGGGTTAATTATAATAATTTGCAATTCCTTGAGGAAGAACGCAAACATCAAGTGATTAAACAGTTAGGTTTTCCTCAGATTCACAAGAAATTTAGCCCCGCAGATTTAGATATCTAGGGTGGATAGGTACAGCCTCATCCACCTATTATTTCCTAGAAGTCATGGCAGCGGCTCTCGATCGAATCCGCTACAGTTCTCAGGGGAAATAATCCTATCTCGGATTTTAAGGACAATGAACACCCAACTGATTGATTCTCTCGTGCGAATTATTCTCTCTCTCTCCGAGGAAGAAAGAGAGTTACTGAATCGTAAAATTGAGAGCGAACAACGGGAAAATTTGCAGATTAACGCTCAAATTTTGGATTTAGAAACCCGTGTCAAGCAATACGAAAATCAATATCGCATGAGTTCGGAAGAATTCTCTCCTAGATTTCGTTCCGGTGAGCTAGGGGATGCTATGGATTATTTCGAGTGGAATGTTTATTATGAAATGCTATTGGCAGCTAGAAAAGAGATAAGTTTACGATCAAATTAGATGGAGATAGCCGATTATATTCCCCTAGTTAAACGGAAATTATCTGAGAGTTCGATTGTGAACTCTTTCACGATTGTCGATGAAAGAATTTTATTCGATCGAGGCTATTTCCGAGCGAGAGTCCTTCGATTTCAGGACAACAACTGTATAAAATTGAACCACTGAGATAAATCATGAATCCTAGAGTTAAAGAAGTTATCCCTTTGCCAAACTATCAATTACAACGCCAATTCAAAAATGAAACGCATCAACCTCAAGAGTTGACAAAGAAAGGCTCATCAGGTACTGTCTGATCATTAACAAAAACAAATCAGACCCAAAAATGAGCCACCAACATCTTAA